>JASLGV010000066.1 GCA_030149995.1 Pedobacter sp. | reverse complement strand
ATACCTTTCCCGGGAAAATGATCGTAGAAATTAATGGACAACGGCTAATACCAGGCAAAGATTTTATTGTTGGAAATGAGAGCGTAAGCATCAATAAAAAGGCGGGCTTAAGCCAGGTAGACAGCTTACATTTCCAGGCATTGCCCAACTTAAACCTTTTCCTGAAAGATAAATTAACCTGGTCTGTAGCCTCCAAAATATCTGATGAAACCAGCATTTACCTCAACCGGAAAACGTTTACACAAATGCCGGAAAGCATTTATGTAGATATTGAAAATAAATTTATCGATCATTTTCAAGTCGCCAATATTGCTGGTTTTGTTAAAGGAACTAAATATCCTGATTCCCTACTGGTAATTACGGCACATTACGATCACTTGGGTGGTATGGGCGCAGATACGTATTTTCCAGGGGCTAATGATAATGCCGCAGGCGTTGCCACGCTTCTAAGTCTGGCGAGGTATTACACCGCCCATCCACAAGCCTATTCCATTGCCTTTATTTGCTTTGCCGGTGAAGAAGCGGGTTTACTGGGTTCTAAATATTTTGTTGAAAATCCTTTGTTTCCACTCAGCAATATTAAATTTCTGATTAACCTGGATCTGGTTGGCACCGGCGAACAAGGCATGACTGTGGTAAATGCCAGCGTTTATCCCCGGGCCTTTAATTTATTAAACGAAATTAATACCGAATATAAACTTATGCCCAAAATCAATTCGAGGGGCAAAGCAGCCAACAGCGATCATTATTTTTTTACAGAGATGGGTGTACCTGCCTTCTTCTTTTACACACAGGGGGGCATTGCCGCCTATCACGATGTTTTTGATAAACCCGAAACCTTACCCTTAACAAAGTATAAAAACCTATTCAAACTCATTACCCAATTCAATCAGAAATTAATGGAATAAGCAGGTGTTCGGATAACAATTGAACCCGTTGGGATAATTAAATATGTCTGACTAACAGCTTTATTCATATTTGAATCAACAATTTAAAAACCAGATTCATTATGAAAACAATAAAAAAGTTAAGCCTGCTGTTTATATTCTTTATCGGGTGTTTTTTAAAGGTAGCCGCTCAAAGCCAGATCGAAATTGTAATTGTAGGCTCCAACCACGACAACACGAAATCAAAAGAAGATTTTCAGGCCATTATCAATAAGCTAAAAAATTTCAAACCAGACATGGTTTTTGGCGAATTTCTGCCACAGGCAGATTATGCAACGCTCGGAGAAAATCATTGGTCGATAAAAGCATTCGAAAAAGGACGTAACTATTTACAGAAACTAAATCCTGAAAAGGTAAACAAGCTTTCGTCAAAAATTGAAAAGAATAAAAAAGCGCTTTCGTCATTTGCCTATTACCACCAGGCAAGAATGGATCTGGCTGTTAATTATGCCAAAAACTGGGATAAGGGGAATACAGAATATCAGATTTTTGTACTCGAAAATTATATGAAAAGTCGTTTTGGAAAAGAAGAACAGGCAGCTTATACAAAAATGTTCGGCAATATCGATTCCCTAAAAAAATACAAATTGTACAGAAGTGACAGCGAATACACGAAAATATATTTCCCGCTCATTTACCAGTTAAATCAAAACCAAATTTACAACATGGATTGCCAGACTTACGAACATGAATGGAACAAAGCCTGGAGAGAAACAGATTCTTTATACAAGATTTTAATTGCAAAAGCAAAAGCAGACCCCACTTCTGCCGAAGCTGCAACTGTAAAAGCCATCAATAACTACTATAAATATACACCCGAAGAATTAAAGTCATTTGATGAGGATTCTTATACATCTATGAATACGGAAAGATACGGTATGCTGGATGAGGGCTGGAATCTGTACGGTGGACGCCCTTTTTATAACTATCCGGGTTTTCCAACGCAATCGGTTAAAGAAATGATTAAACAATGGACGCTTAGAAATGAGGGCATGAGTAAAAACATCCTGGAGCAAGCCAAGGCACATAAAGCCCGCAGGATTGTAGTTGGTGTGGGTGCCTCACACCGGAAATGGATGGAGGAAATTCTGGCTAAAAATCCTGAAGTAAAAATTATTAGTTATAACACCTTACAGTAGTTTATGCTCCCTATGACAAAAACCTCCCGGTAAAACCAGGAGGTTTTTTTTTATTTACAAAGCCCTGTGGCTGTTCGTGATACCTTTTATAAAAAAACACCTAAAAATTTAGTTATTTTACTTCTGCGGTGCAACATTTTTTATTTCAATACGTCTAAGAAGTATTAGCCTATAATCTGTACTTATCAGATTAAACTACAAACTAAAAAAAATTCTGATTCCTTATTTAAACCGTACATGAAGAAACTCTTACTATTAACTGCTTTTTGCTTTATTTTCTTTAATCTATTTGCACAAAAAACCGGAAGCATTACTGGCATTTTAACCGATAGTGCCAACCACAAGACCACCCTTAATTACGCCACAATTTCAGTTTACAAAGCGGGCGACAGCGTTTTAACCACCTATAAGCTTTCTGACGATAAAGGGGTATTTAAAATTAATAACCTGCAAACCGGCGTCAGATACCGGCTCATTGTAACCGCCTGGCAATACGGAATTTACCGTAGAGATGTGAACTTAACTGCCGAAAACCCGAATGTAAATTTAGATACCCTTCACCTGTCGGCGAAAACAAACGATTTAAACGAGGTTACCATTACAGCCGAAAGGCCACCCATTGTGGTTCGCAAAGATACCATTGAGTTTAATGCAGAATCTTTTAAAACTTTACCATCAGCAGTAGTAGAAGATTTACTGAAAAAATTACCGGGTGTACAGATTGCTGCTGATGGTTCCATTACCGTAAATGGAAAAGCGGTGAGTAAAATCTTAGTTGATGGAAAAGAATTTTTTGGAGGAGACCAGCAAATTGCCACAAAAAATCTTCCGGCAAACATCATCGATAAAGTACAGGTTGTGGATGATAAACAGGCCAAACGCCGGGATCCCGATCTGGCGGTTGCAGACATTCCACAGGTTATAAACCTGAAACTAAAGAAAGCCATTAAAAAAGGTGCTTTCGGAAAATTATATGCCGGTGCGGGATTTAAAGAGCTTTATCAGGCGGGCGGATTAATGAATTTTTTCAGAGATACCACTCAGGTGAGTGTTCTTGCTTATGGGAACAACATCAATCAACCAGGCTTTAGTCCAAATGATGTTCAACGGCTTGGTGGTTTTAACCGGAGTGGGGTAAACTCAGTCATGATAAATTCGGGTGGCTATTTTGAATTCAATGGCGTAGGCTTTGGTGGTGCTATGGAAGGGATCCAAAACTCCTCTGGTGGAGGTTTTAATTTTAACACCCTAACTAAAAAAGGTATTAAACTCAATACACAGTATTTCTTTGGCCGTTCCAGCAATTTACTGGAAAAACTAACCAATAGAAACCAAACTTTAGGCGACGACCGGTTAATTACCAATAGTCAGGATAATACCAATGCCTTAATACTAAAACACAATATTCGTGGTAAATTATCGTGGCAGATAGATTCACTTACCGAATTAACGGTAGAACCAGCTGTAATATTGAACTCGAATAATTCTGTAAATACAAATTATAGTTCCAATACCAATGCAGCCAACCAATTGGTGAATAATTTTAATAGTCTAAACAAAAGAAATGCATCGACCAACAAATACCAGCTGATTGCCGACTTAACCAAAGATTTTAAAAAGGCAGGCCGATCGTTTAACACCGGTTTCGACATATCGACTACTCCAAATTCTATGCTTAATTACAACAGAAGCAACAGTATTTTTTACCTGACACCTACTACTTCTGAAATAGATCAGCTGCGCAACAATCAGATCGATAATTTCCGTTCTTACATGTATGCCAATTACACGGAGCCCATAAGTAAGAAACTAAGCCTTAAAGTTAATTTTAACGGGAATATTCTAAACAACGAAAATGCACTAAACACCTTTTTCAAAAATCCAGCCAATCAATTATATGATATTGCTGTTCCAGATCTATCACAAACGGTTGAACAAACCGGTTTAAAAACCAATACCAACCTGAGTCTTAACTATAAAATAACGAAAGATCTTAACATTCAGCCTGGCCTGGTTCATAACTACATTTTATTAAATAATCATTTTAGTAACAGTGCAGATATAGATCAGCGGTACAATTTTATATGGCCTACTTTTCAGTTGAGATATAAAATATTTCGTTTTACCTATTCGGCCAGATTTACCGAGCCCAACGTAAGCTATTTACAACCCGTTGCAGATAATACCAATGCGTTATACATCAGAAATGGTAATCCCGACCTGTTGCCGGCCAGGGCACAGTCTTTTAACCTGAACATGTATAAATATGATCCAAAAAACTCCGTTAATTACAACGTAAACGGATATGGAAGCTTTACCAAAAATGGTATTGTAAATGCCATAACGATTAATAACGGCGTTCAAACCATCAACCCGATTAATGCAAGTGGCATATATAGTTTGAATGGTGGTGCGAATATTTCTAAAGATTTTAAAAAGGAAAAAAACAGTTTGAAACTGGGGCTGGGCTTCTGGTCAAACTTTAGTCACTCACCCATCATTATCAACAACATCCGGAGCGATGCGAATATTCTGTATTTCGGGCCTAATGGAAATGCACGTTTGAATTTTAATGATGTAGTTGAAATAAGTGAATCGTATTCTCTTAATTTAAACCGCAGCAGGTATCAGGATAGTTTTTACACAAACTTAAGTTACAACACACATGTAAGTACATCCGAATTAATTATCAGGTACCCCAAAAAAGTGGTTTTTGAAACCAATTATGCCATGACACTGAACAGCCAGCAAATTAATGGCTATAACAATAACATTAAATTGTGGAATGCGGCCGTTACTTATCTGTTTATGAAAAATGATCAGTTCCAGTTAAAGCTTTCGGTAAATGATATTTTGCAAAGTAATGTAAAGCGGTATGTGGAGATTACCGGCAACAGCATTGTAGACACCCAAAGTAATAATTTAGGTCGTTACGGTATGTTAACACTTACCTATAACATTCAGAACTTTGGTCAGAAAGTAGGTGGAAGACAAACTTTCTTCAATTTTTAAAGTACAGAATCAACGGTTGTAGTGCGCAGGTACCTTATACCTGCGCACTACAACCATTCTATTATAAGAATAAATCTGCCAGAAGCTGGTAAGATTTGATCCGGTCTTCAAAGTGCTCCGTAATGGTTACCGCCATCAGCTCATCTACATCATAATCAGCAGCCAGCCTGGAAAGTTTTGTTTTGATAACCTCCGGTGTTCCATAAATCATCCGGGGCTTATTGGCATTTATACGTTCCTGTTCGGCATAGTTATAGGTTACATCCTTTATATCATCCCAACCTACAGAAGGTAAACCACCACCTTTTTCAAGCTGTAAAAACCGGTAACTCATCAACGCTTCCTGTTGCCTTACTTTTTCTTCATCTTCAGAACAAAAAACAAAGAAAGCTACATTGTCTACGGGTTTTGACAGATCAGCCGAAGGTTTGAAATGTTCACGGTAATATTGTACCGCCTGCGGTCCGCCATGTGGATTGATAAAATGTGCAAATGAAAATCCCATACCGAAATGAGAAGCGAATAAAGCACTTTGACCACTGCTGCTCAGCAGCCATTGCTGGGGAACAGTTTCTGCTATCGGGATGGCTTTAATTTTGGTCTGGATGGTTCCGGCTTCGGGCGAATCGTGCAGGTAATTTTGAAGATCCTGTAACTGAGTAACAAAATCCTGTTCACTGAAATTGTTTGACGGATTAAGCATAGAGGCTGTTATCCGGTCGGTACCCGGTGCCCTGCCCATGCCAAGATCTATCCTGACGGGATGCATTACCTCCAGCAAACGAAAGCTTTCGGCAACTTTTAATGCACTGTGATTCGGCAACATAATTCCTCCCGACCCTATTCTTAACGTTTTGGTATGATTGGCAAGATGTGCAATTAAAATTTCGGGGGTAGAACCTGCTAAACTGGTTGTATTGTGATGCTCAGAAACCCAGAAACGGTGATAGCCAAGCCTTTCAGTTTCCTGTGCTAAAATGGTTGTTTCCTCAATGGCCCTGCGGGCAGATACGCCCTTACGTACAGGTGATTGATCTAAAACACTTAATTTTATTTTCGATGTGCTCATAGTTAAACAAATGTATGAGCCTGCAGAATTAAAACCGAAACTGTTAAACCTTTATGACTTTTAAATTATTGCTGTAACGTTAATTTGACCAAATACTGATCTTCATCATCTTCAAAAACCAACTCGTATTCCCAACCTGTTTCTTTGGCGATGCTTTTAACCGTTTCCTGATCGATGTATAGCCAATTAAACCATTTTCCCTTTTCACCTTTATATTCGTACTGGTAAGAAACCTCTCCGTAGTACTGATTTAAAGGTTTTGGCATATCCTCATACAGATAAGCAATATCAGAAGAATCAAAAATTAATTGTCCGTCCGGATTTAACAGCCTTTTTATATCCGTTAAAAATGTTTTAAAAGCAGGTAGCGAACCGGTTAATCCGATACCATTCATCAACATAAGCAAAGTATCAAACTTACCGTCAAAAGAATAAATATCCTGTAAAAGTGCCTTTTTAACCCCCCTGTCTTTCATAATACGCACAGCCGCCTCTGATATATCGATGGCTGTAACATCTATATTAAAAGCCTGTAGCAATAAAGCATGACTGCCTACACCTGCTCCAATATCCAATACTTTACCACTGCAGGCGCTACATGCCTGCAGT
>JASLGV010000477.1 GCA_030149995.1 Pedobacter sp. | reverse complement strand
GTTATCAATCCCAGCCGCCTGACGAGGAACGTTCCGCCGCCGCCGGTCGTCTTTGCGGGCAACGAGGATGCCCGCAAAGGTGGCCTGAGTGCAGAAAAATGCTTAAATACTTTCTCACTCGAAGCCATTACCAGCTACTTTAATAATAAAAAACCTTTATAAACTACTATTTATGCAGCAAGGCTAAATCTGCCCCTGCTGCATAAATATGTGGTAAAAACACATAACTTTGTCTCATGATTAGTGAAATTGCCAACAAAATATTTAACCAGTCTATAGAAGATTATCATCAATTCGACAACATCGATCATCCTGTACAAAACCCGTACGATGCAGATAGCCTGGAACACCTTTTTTACTTGAAAAACTGGATTGACACTGCTCAATGGCACATGGAAGATGTGGTTCGAAATCCGGAAATTAACCCCGTAGAAGGTTTAAGCTGGAAAAGGAGAATTGATGCCCAAAACCAGGTTCGTACCGATATGGTCGAATTTATTGACGGTTATTTCCTGAATCTTTACCGCGGAATTACGGCTTCGCCGGATGCCAGAGTAAATACAGAAAGTCCGGCATGGGCCATAGACAGACTTTCTATTCTGGCTTTAAAAATCTACCACATGCGCGAAGAAGCTGAAAGAACAACGGCCAGCGAATCGCATCGCGAAAACTGTCTCCTTAAGCTCAACGTTTTACTGGCTCAAAGAGACGATCTGTCGACCAGCATCGACGAATTACTCGCCGATATTGAAGCCGGAAAAAAATACATGAAAGTATACAAGCAGATGAAGATGTACAACGATCCGAGCTTGAATCCTGTACTGTACAATAAAGGTTAATTTTTAATTTTAGTAAAGCAGCAAACGCCCACCGTTTGTTACCAACAACCCAATATGGCAGCCGCCCGGAAAATTATTGTATTGCGTTTTTCAGCTATGGGCGATGTCGCCATGGCAGCATCGGTGCTGAGTGCTTTTTGCAGCCAGAACCCTGATGTGCAACTGGTCATGGTAAGCCGCGCTGCTTTCAAACCTTTTTTTACAGAAATAAAAAACCTGACTTTTCATGCCATTGAACCCAAAACAACCCATAAGGGTATTTCAGGTTTATACAAGCTCTACAAAGAGTTAAAAAAATATAAACCAGGAGCAGTTGCCGACCTGCACGACAACCTGCGCAGCCGGGTAATCTCTGCTTTTTTCAGGTTGAGCAGAATACCCATTGCCCGCATTGATAAAGGGAGAACAGAAAAAAAAGCGTTAACAAGAGAACACAACAAGGTTTTAAAACCACTTCGTCAAACCGTAGAGCGTTATGCAGATGTTTTCAGAAAACTGCATTTCAACATAAAACTGAGCCACAAACTGGTAAAATCACCAAAAAAATTACCTGCAAAGGCCGTTCACTTATTCGAAACGGAAACAAAAAAAATCGGCATCTCCCCTTTTGCCCAGCACATCTATAAAGTTTATCCGTTAGAAAAAATGGAGAAAGTTATAGAAGCCTTATCTGCTCAGCGCTACAGCCTTTTTATTTTCGGCGGCGGAAAAACAGAACAGGAACAGGCAGAAAACTGGCAGAGAAAATTTAAAAGTACCCACAGCCTTATTGGTTCATTCAACCTTCAGGAAGAACTGTCCATTATTTCAAATCTCGACCTCATGCTCAGCATGGACTCGGCAGGCATGCACATGGCCTCTCTCGAAGGCGTTCCCGTAGTTTCTGTTTGGGGGCCTACCCATCCTTTTGCCGGATTTTTGGGCTACGGACAGCAGGAAAGCGATTGCATTCAGATAGACCATCCCTCACGGCCAAATTCAGTATATGGAAACAAACCCTGCCTTTGCGGTGTTGATAGCTGTATGGATCTGATTAGACCCGAAACGATTGTAAATAAAATTAAAGAGAAACTTAATGGCTAAGCAGTTACTGTTGGTAAGACACGGCAAATCAGACTGGGGCAATCCGCAGTTAAAGGATTTCGATCGCCCATTAAACAAACGCGGACGCGAAAGCGCACCCGAAATGGCTTACCGCCTTTTAAACAGGGGGTTTAAATTTGATCTGATGGTAAGTAGTCCGGCTAAACGTGCACTGTCTACTGCTCAATATTTTGCTGAAGTTTATGAGTTTAAAAATATACAGCTTCAGGCAGCCATTTACGAAGCCAATACGGATACCTTACTCCAGCTTGTCAATAATTTTGATGACCAGGCAGACACGGTAATTATGTTTGGCCACAATCCCGGCTTTACAGATTTTGCAAATGAGTTGAGTAATTCAGATATTTACAACATTCCCACAGCTGGCATGGTGCTGATTTCCTTTCCGTTCGATTCCTGGAAAATGCTGAGCCGCGGAACAGGCGAACGCATCTTTTTCGATTTCCCTAAAAACGAAGACGACCTTTAATCCATGCATCTGGCAAGGGAATATTAAAGATTTGTACAAAGAATACACCCTGTAAAATCGCCATCAGATATATTTTATTTTTACAGCGAAAAAATATATCTTTGATATATAAAAATTGAACAGCTGGCAATAGACATTTCGGTGAATTCATAACCTGAACTCCTTTGGTTATTTCATAATTCATATCGCCAGAAAATTTATCCATTAAATTTATCTATACATGAGTTTTGATTATAATACAACGCGCAGCCACCTGATCTTATCAGAATATGGCCGTAACGTTCAAAATATGGTAAAATACATTTGTGCTTTACCCACCATAGAAGAACGCAATAAATATGCTCAGGCCGTAATCGACCTGATGGGTTTTCTTCAGCCACATTTAAGAGATGTTGCAGATTTCAAGCATAAGCTTTGGGATCATTTACATATTATTTCAGGCTACCAGATCGATGTAGACAGCCCATATCCAAAACCGCTGCCCGAAAATGCTTTTGTAAAACCGGCACATATTGGTTATCCGCAGCAACGTATTACCTATAAACATTATGGTAAAACGGTCGAAACCCTGATTGAAAAAGCCATGAGAACCGAAGATCCGGAACATAAAAAAGCATTGGTACAAAACATTGCCAACTTTATGAAAATGGCTTATGTAACCTGGAACAAAGACAATGTTTCTGACGAAACCATTTTAAAAGATCTGCACGATCTTTCCGGTGGCCTTTTAAGACTGGAAGAAAATGTAAACCTGGCTAAAGTTGAGTTCAGGCAGCAAAACCCGCGTCAGAACAACAACAACAATAACCGTGGCCGCAACAACAACAATAATAACGGAAAAAACAGGCAGAACAACAATAATAATAACAACAATCGCCAGCGCAACAACAAACAAAAATATTAATCTTAAAATCCTTAAATAAATTGTCAGCATCGGTTAAAATATACCTTCTGGCATAAATTTAACACACACATATGAACGCATTTGAAATTACCGGCGGTATTAAGTTAAAGGGTGAAATTACGCCTCAGGGTGCTAAAAATGAAGCTTTGCAAATTTTATCAGCTGTACTGCTTACTGAAGAGAAAATCACCATCAGCAACATTCCCGACATTAAAGATGTAAATAAACTCATCGAGTTACTGGGCGATCTGGGTGTAATTGTAGAACGCATCAACAAAGACACATACAGCTTTGAAGCAAAAAACATCAACCTTGATTTCTTCGAGTCTGAGACTTTCAAAGCCAAAGGCGGTGGTTTACGTGGTTCTATTATGATTGTTGGTCCCCTGCTGGCCCGCTTTGGTAAAGCCGCCATCCCTAAACCCGGTGGCGATAAAATCGGCAGAAGAAGACTGGATACACACTTTATCGGCTTTGAAAAACTGGGTGCCAAATTTGTATACGACAGTAAAAAGGCATTTTTCAATGTAGATGCTTCTAATTTACAAGGTGCATATATTCTGCTCGATGAGGCATCTGTAACCGGAACAGCTAATATTGTAATGGCAGCTGTGTTGGCCAAAGGTACCACCACCATTTACAACGCCGCCTGCGAACCTTACCTGCAGCAGCTCTGCAAAATGCTGAACCGCATGGGCGCTAAAATTTCGGGTATTGGATCCAATCTTTTAACCATAGAAGGTGTAAAAGTGTTAAAAGGTACCGAACACCGCATGTTACCGGACATGATCGAAATTGGTTCGTTTATAGGTTTGGCCGCCATGACAGAATCTGAAATTACCATTAAAAACGTTTGTTATGATGAGCTGGGCGTAATTCCCGATGTTTTCAGGAAACTGGGTATTAAGCTCGAACGCCGTGGCGATGATATCTTTGTACCTTCTCAAAGACATTATGAAATTGAAACCTTTATAGACGGTTCTATCCTAACCATTGCAGATTCTCCATGGCCTGGATTTACACCAGATTTATTAAGCATTGTACTGGTTGTTGCCACACAGGCAAAAGGAAATGTATTGATCCACCAGAAAATGTTCGAAAGCCGTTTATTCTTCGTAGATAAACTGATCGATATGGGTGCACAAATCATTCTGTGCGATCCGCACCGTGCAACCGTTAACGGTATTGATAAAAAATACAAACTGCGCGGCATCAGCATGACATCACCCGATATTCGTGCCGGTGTTTCCCTGCTAATCGCAGCTTTATCAGCAGAAGGCACCTCGACCATCTTTAACATTGAGCAAATAGAACGTGGTTACCAGGATATTGATACCCGTTTACGTGCATTGGGGGCTAAAATAAAGCGCATCAACGCTGAAACACCTTCGCACTAATCAAAATACAGTTTACGAACCAGCCCGGCAATAAAACAATTGCCGGGCTTTTTTTATTGCTTAAAATTTCAGAACCAAATAAAAATGCAGATATACGCATAAATTTGCGTGTTTATGCATGTTTAAAGTAACATCAATCTCAAAACGAAAATAAAAAATAACGATATAACTTGCTGATTATATACAAATAACATTAATTTAGGGCTTTAAAACAAAAAAATGAGCCAGAAAAAGTTTACCCTTATTGCGTTTTTATGCGTCATTATATTCTATAACAATACAAAAGCGCAGGAATCAGACAGCCTAAGTAAAAAAAGAATTGAATCTGTATTAAACCACATCCGGCAGCAATACGCACCCGATGCCAGAACCGAAATATTTAAACATACCTGGAATGCAGAATCAAT
Source organism: Pedobacter sp. (assembly GCA_030149995.1). GTDB lineage: Bacteria > Bacteroidota > Bacteroidia > Sphingobacteriales > Sphingobacteriaceae > Pedobacter. The sequence goes on along the minus strand of JASLGV010000477.1, from coordinate 1,989 downwards.
TCAGATAGAAAGCACCCGTTCAGATGCATTAAATGCTGCCGAAAAAGCGCTTAAAGACTTAGATATAACGGTTAAAACATCCCTTAAAGCTTTGCCAGACAAGGCCTTAAACGATCAGCTTTATGCCGTTGCAACCCTTTCTGTATGCAACAACAAAACCAAACCCAGCCATGCCAGCGAAATGGCCACCCAAATGATGCTGGGAACACCTGTTCAAATTATACAAAAACAAGGCGAATGGTACCAGATCAGAACACCCGACGGGTACATTGCCTGGACAGAAGCAAGAGGTATTGCTCCTATGAACAAACAACAATTTGATACATGGCAGCTGGCACCAAAAATAATTTATACCGGCGATTTTGGGTATGCAAACGAACAAGCCAACCAAAGCAGCAACCATGTTTTCGACCTGGTTAAAGGCAACATTGTAGAATTACTGGCCACAAAAGGCAAATATTATTACATTAAATTACCCGATAACCGAACGGCATACATCGATCAAAAAAGTGCAGAACCATTTACCAAATGGACCGCAAGCCGCAACCCTTCGGCCAGTAACATCATTAACACAGCCAGAACCATGCTCGGAACCCCTTATTTATGGGGCGGCTCTTCCATTAAAGGTGTTGACTGCAGCGGATTTATTAAAACCAGCTTCTTTTTAAATGGTGTAATCCTGCCAAGAGATGCCTCACAACAGGCACTGGTTGGCGAAAAGATTGATATTTACGGAGAAGACGGACAAATCAGCCAGCAGAAATGCATTCAGAACCTTCAAACCGGCGATCTGATGTTTTTCTCAAGCGAAAGAGAAAAAGGCGTTCAGGGAAGAGTTACCCATGTAGCTATGTATATCGGCAACGGCGAGTTTATCCATTCGGCCGGACTGGTGCGCATCAACAGCTTAAAACCAGAGGCCCTTAATTATGCCGACTATCAAAGCAGAACACTGACCGCTGCCCGCAGGATTTTAACCCAGATTGGCACCAAAGAGATTACCCCGATCCTTCAAAATACCTTTTATCAACCTTAAACAAATGACCAACCGAAGAAATTTCCTAAAAACCACAACACTTGTTACCGGCATGGCTACCTTAACCAACTTAAATACCTTACTCGCCAGTGAACATCAAGACCTGAAAAAAGGCAAGCTGAAACTCCATTTCAGGCCCTATACCTTAGATCTGAAACATACGTTTACCATTGCAACAAGCTCCAGATCAACCACGCCGGTTGTGCTAACCGAACTTGAATACAACGGTATTGTTGGTTATGGCGAAGCTTCCATGCCACCCTACCTGGGCGAATCGCACGAAACCGTTCTGAAATTCCTTTCTAAAGTTAACCTCGATCGTTTTGACGATCCTTTTCAGATTGAGCGCATCTTAAGTTATGTAGATCAGATTGAAGAAGGCAACAAAGCCGCCAAAGCTTCTGTCGACATCGCTTTATATGATTTATTGGGAAAAATACTCGGACAACCCTGGTATAAAATATGGGGCTACGATGCCAGCACCACACCAAATACAAGTTTTACAATTGGCATTGATACAGAAGACATAATCAGGCAGAAAGTTAGAGAAGCTGCCCCTTACAAATTATTAAAAGTAAAACTCGGGCGCGATACCGATAAAATGCTAATCAATACCATCCGCTCAGAAACCGATAAACCCATTTGCGTAGATGTAAACCAGGGATGGACAGATAAAAAGTTTGCCGTTGAAATGTCGCACTGGCTAAAAGAAAAAGGCATTATATTTATTGAACAGGGCATGCCCAAAACAGACCTGGAAGGCAATGCCTATTTAACCGAATACGGCGTACTGCCTACCTTTGGCGATGAAGCCGTACAAAGGCTTCCCGATGTCTTAAAGGCTCATAAAGTTTATTCAGGCATCAACATTAAGCTGATGAAATGCACCGGCATGCACGAGGCACATAAAATGCTTACCCTTGCAAGGGCATTGGATATGAAAGTAATGATTG
>JASLGV010000461.1 GCA_030149995.1 Pedobacter sp. | reverse complement strand
TGCATTAGATAAATTGCTGGTATTGTTGTTTACCTGTTTTGATTTGCGGTTCATTCCGGTAAAAACCACCCCCCAGGTTGTTTTATCAGAAGCATAATAATCCAGCCCGGTTTTCAGATTCAATGCATTTCCATGTCTTTTGAAATAAGAATTCTGGTCAAAATAATAATCAGTACTTCCATCTGGCTTTTTATACTTACGGTGTAAATTCAGATCTGTGAAACCGTTGTCCAGATTGTAACTTAAATTGCCAAATACGTTGATCTTATCTTTGCGGAAATTAAAATTAAAACTATTGTTTGAACGGGTAAGTTCTCCCTGATTGAGACTAACATTTACACCAGCATTAAAACCTGCAATTTTAGTTTTCTTGGTCTTAATGTTGATAATACCTGCATTCCCTGCTGCATCATATTTGGCTGGCGGATTGGTCATCAATTCTATTTGATTTAACGAAGAGGAAGGCAAAGATTTCAAATAATTCTCCAGATCGGCCCCCGACATATACGTTGGTTTATCGTCAATAAAAACCGTAACCCCGTTTTTTCCCTTCAGGGTAATGTTGCCATTCTGATCTACGTTTACACCGGGCGATTTACTTAGTACATCGAGTGCAGTAGTACCTGCATTGGAAATTAAGGCGTCTACATTGACCACGGTCCGGTCTATTTTCCTTTCCACAAAAGCTTTCTGTGCCGTTACACTCACTTCTTTCAGCTGTGTGGAAGCGGCTGTTATCTTTATATCGGCCAGTTTAATTTCTCGATGGCCGGCATCCAGCAATATGTTTTCAGTTGTATATAAAGGAGCACCCAATACCGAAATTTTTAACTGGTATACCCCAAAACCTAATTTTTCAAAGCTAAAAGATCCATCCGTTTCTGTAAAAGTTGTTTTAATTAAGACAGTATCTTTCAGGAGTGCTACAGTAGCAAATTCAATACTTTTCAAATCTGCATCCTTTACATGGCCGTAAATTTTACCTTCCGGCTGTTGAGCAAGGGCTAAAATCGGGGCTATACACATCCATGCGACTAAACAAGTCGCTATTTTAAATATCTTCATATAATTTATCGGGTTTGGTTCTGGTTTATTTTTTAGTTGTTTCTACCTCAAAGTTGTACAATAAAGACCGGTCGTCTCTTTTCAGGTATTTTTCTTTATATTTTCTGTGTATTGCCGGAGATTGCTTTACATCATTTACAATGAAATTATTTTTATCCAGCTTATAAGATAGTTTATTGGTTCCTTTAATTAAACCATCATTTAACAGTTCGCGGTTTATCTGCCTGGTATAATCTACTCCATCTCCATTGGTTACACTAACCGTGGTAACTGTTTTGGTTTGACCGGTTGCAGTTCCCGCTTCAGTATTTATATCTACAGGTGGTATTGGTGGAACAGGAGGCATAGTAGATAACGGTGCAACAGGTGCAGTAGGAGCTACTGGTGGTGTTGGTGGTGTATTTGGAACAGCCGGATATGATATATGTGGTACCACAGGAGGTGTTGGAGGTACTGGCAGCCGTTTACCATCGGCCGAATAACGCTTAGCTTCTTCCGCATATTTAATAGCATCTTTCGCATACTGAGCAGCATCGGCCGCATAACGTTTCTGTTCTTCGGCATATCTTTTTAGATGCTCTGCATATTTTGCATCGTCTAAATGCTGTTGTTTATCTGCAATTTGCAAAGCTTTATCATTTTTGATCATTTGTTCATCCATCGCACGGATTTTATCAGAAATTTCTTTCTCTAAATTGTTTACAGCAAGATTTTTTTTAGCAGCTTTAGATTTTTTAGTTGTATCCTGCGTATCGGTACGCTCCTGTAAAGTGGTAATTACAGTAGAAAATTGTTTTTTAATTATGTTTTTGGCCGCTCCTGTATTTTTAAATGCAGCCGAGCAAAGTACTACACATACGAGTGCCAACGTTAAAATCGTTTTTTCCATTTTATTTAAGGTTGATTGGGTATCGAATAACATCCTGCTTGCACGATGCAGCAGGTTATTTTTTTTGCCACTCATGGCCATGGCCAATTCGGGGGTTGTACGGTTAAACTCTTCACAGAAAATAAGGGCTTTTACATAGTTTTTTCGATCGTTTATACATGTAACAGCCAGATCATCACAGCAATGTTCCCGCTCCGTTTTAATCAGGGTTGAAACCCAAAGTACAGCCGGATTAAAGAAAAACACAATTTCTATAAAATTCTGCATAAAATTAACCAGGTAATCCTTACGCTTAATATGAGCCAACTCGTGTGATAGAATGGCTTCTACTTCGACGGTTGAAAGTCCGTTAAGCAATCCCAAGGGAATCAGGATTAAGGGTTTAAAGTGTCCCACTACCATGGGTACACGCGCAATACCCGATTGCATTACTTTAACGGAACTTCTTACTCCCAGGGTTGCAGCCAGCTTTTCAAGTTTTTGATCCCATTTATGGCCAGCGGCATATACCTGGTTATTCCTTAAATGGTAAATGGTATTAACCCCCACCAGCAAACGGATGCTTTTTATGCAGATAACCAAAAACCAGATCAGCACAATCTGATAATTATACATATTCCACAAAGCGTGCAAACGATCGATGCTTGCAGATAAATCTGTTTTAGCTGTAACAGAAAGTTGCCGGCCCGATAGTTGTTCTGCCAGGGATAACTGAACAGCTCCCTGGCCGCTTGCTGCTGCTTTAACAGAAATCCCCAGTTCCTTGCAAAAGATAAAAGCCATAACCACGACAAACAGACCTAAACTGGCTGTTAATAAATTATAACGGTTTACCGCTGTTGATTTACGCGTGCTGAACATGATTATTCCGCTAACCACGGCGAGTATAACACCCAGCCAAAGCGAATGGAAAAGAGTGGCTCCCAAAGCATGAAGCCAGTTTTCGGGCAGATAATTAATGAATTTAAAGTCCATAGTTGTGGTTCCTGTGTTTTTTAATCACTTAATTAATCCATGCTGTCAAGCATACGCTTAATTTCTTCTATATCAGATTTCGATGTTTTTTCGTTGCCTAAAAGCTGCATCATTAACTTGGAGGCCGAACCTTTATACAGGGTATTTACAAAACGATCCAGCAACTGATCTTTTGTTTTTTCTTCTGCCTCAACCGGAATGTAGATATGCTTCATCTGGCTTTCATCGCGTTTTAGAATACCTTTTTCCGTTAAAATCTGCATCTGTTTGAGCGTTGAGGTGTAATTTACCTCCCGTTGTTCGTTTAACTTATCATTTACAAAACGCACCGTAGACGGGCCAAATTCCCATAATACCTGTAAGATCTCCAACTCAGCTTTGGTTGGTTCTGGTAAATTATTTTCAGTCTGCCTCATTTTCATAATACAAAGGTACGATATTTTTCGTACGAAACAAATTCAAGATTTACTTTTTTTTTAATTTTTATGCAAAAATTTATTGTAAACCGTTAAAAAATAGATGGTTTTAAATAAAAAAGCCCTGCAACACACCTAATGTGTTACAGGGCTTCATTTAAGGTATCGGTTAAGATCAGTCTTTTTTAAGTGCTTTAATTACCGCAATAAGATCTTCTTCTCCATAAAGGTTTTCTGCAGCCTGAAAAGTTTCCAGTGCTGTTTTAGCCAAAGGCGATGAAAGTCCCTCCTCTTTCGCAAGCTTTAAGTCTTTTACCAGGTGTTTCAAGGCAAATGCCGCTTTGTAATTATCCTGCACAATGGCTTCTCCTTTAATTTTTGTAAAAATATTGCCAATAGCGGCCTGGTTAATCAGGCTTAATAAATCTTCTGTTTTAATACCTTTAGATTCTGCAAACAATACGGTTTCTGCCAGGCCT
>JASLGV010000452.1 GCA_030149995.1 Pedobacter sp. | reverse complement strand
CTTGGTGATTATATAAGGCTTTTAAGACGGGGAAAAGAACAGGCCGAGCAACAGTCTATTGAACTTATACGCGAACGTAATACCTACCTGGAACAGAAAATAGAAGAAAGAACAGCTGAGCTCCGGCTGGTAAATGCCGAGTTGAAAGAATCGAATGGTTTTAAAGATAAATTGTTCTCCATTATTGCGCATGACATGCGTGGTCCTTTGTCGAGCCTTAAATTGGTTTTACAACTGGCAGACCGTAATTTGTTAACACCCGATAAGCTCAGCAACTTGCTTACAAATATCAGGAAGAATACTGAACAGGTCCAGAAAACAATGGATAATTTGTTAAACTGGGCGATTTCTCAGATGAATCTGCAGCGTTATCAGCCCAGCTCCATTAATATTAGACCTTTTTTAAAGGACCATATGGAAACGTATGCCTTGCTGGCCGCCGAAAAAGAAATAGAGCTTGAAATTTCATGCCCGGATGGTTTACAGATCACGGCAGACGGGAATCAGCTGTCGCTGATTATTCGTAATTTTCTGGATAATGCCATAAAGTTTACCCCAAAGGGTGGCCGAATAGAGATTGGAATAAAAAATGGTCCAACAGACAGGTCTGCCCTGTATGTTTCAAATACCGGAAAAGGCATTTCTAAAGAAATCATTGAAAACATTTTGTCCAATCATCAGAATACACTGGAATCCAGTTATGGAACAGCTCAGGAAAGGGGTACAGGTTTGGGACTTCAGTTATGCAAAGAATTTATTAAAAATCTGCAGAGTGAACTGAAAATTGAAAGTATAGAAATACCCGAAACCAATCTGACGGTTTTCTCTTTTGAGGTAGAGCACGGTGCGTAACATCCGTTTTGCATTTTCTAAACCAGAAAAGTCTGCATCATCTTTTATTTATAATGATGCAGTTCTTTTCATTCATAACGGGCACTATAGTGGAGTAAGAAGGTGATTGCGTTAATTACTGCCAGTTTCCGACCATTTCTACATAAGCCTGTCCGGTTACTTCTTTACCTTCAAAAATACCTTTAATACTGGCCATACCTTCATATTTGGTTACACCTCCAATTTCTGATAATATTTCCTGTTCTTTGTAGGGAATATTTATTTCTAATTCTGTATGGCTACGTGGGATTCTCAGGATGAAATTAGTGGGGTATTTATTTCCGGTTACTTTACTTTCCCAAAAATCAGAGCGTTCCAGAAATTCTGTTGGCGTGTAGGTATGAGCACCATCCGGATAGGTAATGGTGGTAAAAGCGGTTGCTAATTTTTGCGACATGATTACAGCTTCGCCAAAGCTCATATTTACACCATTTGACAATTGCGGATTGATCCATATCCACTGTAAAGCGGCATAAGGGTTGCCTGGTGTTTGTTCTGTTTCTGTAGCTGGCTTTTTAGCCAGGCCTGGTAAATCGCCCCATTGGCGGTCGAACCAGGTAATGCCATTAATTGGATAAATCTCATCATCTAATGTGATGTTACCGGAAGTAGACATACGTGGAAAAGCAAAATCATACTGTTTGGCGCCCATAAAATCAGTATAACCTACACAATTTAAAAATAATGGTTCGCATACTTTTTGTGTTTGTATATCAATGGTAGCACCTGGAATGTTTACATGTGCAATAATTTGATCGGCATTGCCCGAAAAATGGAAATCTTTTGCCCTTATTTCAAATTTCTCTGTGTTTACCAGAATGTCTTTTACATTATAAACGTATTCGAAAGATTTATACCAGCCGGTAGTTTCGTTAATTAACGAAATATTTAAAGAAACCACACTTTTTTTAATCAACGCCTGTACCTGCAGACCAATTTTATTTCCGTTTGATTCCAGATTTGATACAATAAACCACGATTCATTGCCTGCTTCACCATTGTGGTAAGCCAAATCTTTGTTAACATTAATAAGGGTTCTTACATCATACCAGTTGTAGGTTTCTCCTTTTATCTGAACTTGTTTCATTGTTTTTAATATTTAATGATGATTGTATTTTTTAAACTAAAGAATGTTTAACCGGGCTTTTAAGGATGGAAAAACTTGTATCGCGTTCTGCGTCACGTCTGCCAGATCCAGTTTCTGGTGTCCGGCATCGTTTCGCTGGCAGAAGTTTTTTAGAGACTCAATGCCGTCGCTAATAAGCTGGTTTCCGGCGGGCGGGTAGTCTGTACCAAAAATTAAGTGGTCTGTACCGGTAAGTTCGAGTAAAGAGAATAAAGTAGCCGTACTTGCAGAAATACCCGTATCATAATATAAAGCAGTAAGTTGGGCTTTCATTTCGGCAACGGTAAGCATATTCGGATTGGGAACCCATGGCAAGGTACCAAGACCAAAAAGTCTGGGTGCCAGGATTGGGAGTACACCACCAGCATGTGCAACCACGAGCTTAATGTCCGGATATTTCTGAAATACTCCCGTATACAAAGCGTTTACCAGGGTGCGTGCTGTATCCATAACCACTTCTATTAAATTGGCAGGGCGATCCAGATTTATAAAATCCGGCTTACTTGTAATTGAAGGGTGTAAAAGGATACTGGCTTTTCTGTGGTTCAATTCTGCCAGAATCGGATCATAAGCATCACTTCCCCAGTATTGTCCGTTAATATTACTGGGGAGCGTAAAGCCATCGGCTCCCAGTTTTTCAGATGCATATTCGATTTCTTTAAGTGATGCTTCTATATGGGCTGCAGGGAGATTTGCCAGCAACCCGAACCTGGTTGGATATTGTACAACCAGAGAAGCAACATACTCATTCATAGCTCTTGATCTTTCCGGTGTACTTAGCATGGAATTAGACAGCATTTGCATACCAATACCGTGCATATCCATAAAAGCCATGGCAATATATTCGTTCCATACACCAAAATGTGGATGTACCGGATCTGCAGGCAACATAAAATGTGCATGTACATCAATTACATGCTTAAGATCTGTAAAACGTCCTGTATTATATTTGTGTTCTTTTTGATCGTCTATCATTGTGAATGGTCTTTAATTGACTTCACAAAGGTAGATGGCCTGTATTGTTTGAAAACGTGATATATATCAACTAATGCGTAAAGAGTTGATGTTTAAGCCTGCTAAGATGTTCTCGGGTTATACCCATAAATTCGGCTATATATTTGGCCGGAACCTGTTTAATCAGTTCCTTTTTATTGGAAAGGAGATATTTATATAAATCTTCACTGGTAAGTGCAATGAGCCTGCTTTTTAATTCATTTTCAGCTACCAGGGCATTTATAATTTTATTAATATATAAATCTTTAAAGGCAGGAAACGTATCTTTTGCGTATTCCATGTCGGCTTTTGAAAAGATGAGCACGTCTGAATTGCTGATGGCTTTAAGCTGAAAAACAGATTTCGTACCCGAAAAATAGGCATCCATGGCGATCATAAAAGGCTGGAAATTGGGTAGATGAAAGTTAATGGTTATTTCATCACCTTTATCCCGGTGCAGGTACTGGCTAACAAAGCTGCCCCTCAATATAAAAAAACACTTATCGCATTTTTCTCCAATGCTTAAAGCGAGTTCTTTTGACTTCAAATTTTTAAAAGTCCCGATTTGAATAAGATATTCTGCTTGTTCAAGAGGAATTCCTGCCTGAAGCAGGGTATCTAATATCCGGACTCGTTCCATAGGTAGGTTAAATATATTGCAAATAGCAAAAAAATAATGAAATTTTGTAACTGCAAATATTGATCCAGGGCTGTTCTAACTGCAGATGATGTATTTATTCTTTTGAAAATCAGGTTCTAAAAAAGAAGATAGAAAATAGGATTATATTAACAGTTTTTAAATCAAGCCGGTTTATACATTACGATAAACCGGCTGTACTATTGCCGAATCTTTAAGCAACCGGCCTTTTCAGAATAATCTGATCAGAAGATGCTTCATTAATTAAACATTTTGTTCTTTATATATAAACAAGTAAATGTATTACAATTTTTTATTTGTCCGTATTTTGTTGATTTATCATAAACACTTAAAAACGCTTCTTATCATGGGCAATTAGGATAGTTATAAAGCCCTTTTAAAATTAAAACTGCTGTTTCTGTCTGCATATACATCATTTTTTGGATATTTGACGTATACAAGTATAATCTGCCAATTGCTGTATTTATGAAAAAGATTCTTCTGAGTATTTCCTTGCTTTTTACTGTATTGTTTTTGCAGGCGCAAACACTTACCAGTGCACGTTTTTTTATCGATAATCAGCATAATGGATTTCAGTTTATCGAGCTGGAGCTGAATAACAATTGGTTGGTTGTAATCGATCAAAGCGGCCGGGTGGAATACAGTGCTGCACCCAACGGTCAGAAAACACCCGGACCTAATGTACCGGGCTTTACCACCAAGTATTACGATAATTTTGATCTTCAGGATCCGGAGGGGAAAATTAAATCCATCGGGCAGCTGAGCTTCAAATACAACAATACATTTAACATTCACGAAGAATTTGGTTCCCTTAAATCCATCGGTGACCTTAAAATAACGTATTATAACGCCTTTGATCTTGATGATTTGAAAGGACGTGTAAAAACTGTTGGAGCGGTAAAAATCGAATATTACAACAAGTTTGACAACGAGGCTGATTTAGGC
>JASLGV010000449.1 GCA_030149995.1 Pedobacter sp. | reverse complement strand
GGAACTTTGAAAGAAGCCATTCCTGGCTTCCTCCTCATTAAAACGCATTTCATCGAAAACGTAGGCCTTATTTTTTTCGGGAAAAATGCTAACGCTTCCCAGGCTGTAATCCGGATCCAGGTGTTTTATTGCAGCATTTTTTAGTTCTTCAAATGGTAATACCTGTTTAACAGAGGTTTCGGCTACATAAACCTTATCCCGGTGAAAATAATTATACAATTCTTCTTCAAACACAAATAAGCAGCCTGTAACGCTCACAATAAAGACCACCAGCCCGGATGCAAGTCCGAGCCAGAGGTGTATTTTACCTGTAATTTTTTTAAATGCCATCTTAAAACTTAAAACTTATATTTCCAATAAATTGTCTTGAGTTTTGAGGGTATCCATAAAAATTATAATAAAACTGGTTGGAGATGTTATTAACCTTTAGTCCCAGCCGCCATTTAGGTGCTTCGTAAAATACTGTTGCATTTATTAATTTATAAGATGGCAGTGTGAACAAATTTGCCGAGTCGTAAAACGAGTCAGATACATAGTTTCCGCCAACACCAAGACCAACATTTTTAATTAAGTTATTATTGAATTTATAGCTCAACCATATGTTAGCCACATTTTTCGGTGCAGAGATGGCATATTTACCTTCAATTAAAAGATCGGCTTTGGTGTAAATACTTTTATTATAACCATAGCCGGCAATAACGTTAAAACCTTCAAATAAATTACCAATAACTTCGGCTTCAAAACCACGGCTGCTTTGGGTAGCATCCTGCACTAAAAACTGGTTTTCATTTGTTCGTGTTGCGTTTTTAACACGAATGTCGTACCAGCTAATGGTGGTACTTAGTCTTTTGCCAATTATATCTGCTTTTATTCCACCTTCCCACTGATTGGCTTGTTGCGGTTTTAAAACAAGTAAACTTCCATCAGGCTGGGAAACAGGACCTAAATTCACAAATCCATTCATGTAGTTTGCAAAAGCAGATACCTGATCTTTAATGATCTGGTAAACCAATCCAAATTTTGGTGAAAAAGCTGTTTGGTTATATTCGTTACCGCCTTTTACACCATTAGAAATGCCTTCGTTATTTTGAAAACGGTCTATACGCAGGCTCATCATAAAATTAAGATTAGCTGCCAGGTCTACCACATCAGAAACATAGGCTCCATAAGTTGCAACGGTTCCGCGTGATGAGTTATAAGCAGAATTTGCCATAATGGATTCTACTTTTTCTTTTATTACGGGGACAAAATATTTATTCGGATTGATTACATCGTAATTGATGTTTGATGTTTGCATCCGGTTATCTGTTTTATAGGTAAGATCTACCCCAACGAGCAGCCGGTTTCTTAACTTAAAAAGATTAAAATCGCCGTTAAAATTTTGCTGGAAATTCAAGGTACTGAAATTCCGCGGATCACTTTTTCTAAAAGCCCTGTTTACCACATCATCCTTCTGCCAGGTTAAAAACAACTGGTAATTATGCATTTCGCGGTTTTCGCTGTAGGCAAAATTGGTAGAAGATTTCCACTGATCGGAAATTGTATAATTGGCTTGTGTATATATATTCGTTGAAGCCTGATTTACATCAAGATTTCCACCAAAAAAAGATTTGTTGTAAATATCGTTCAGCGCTTTAAAATTCCGGAAAGAAACGCCTGTTGTAACCCGGTTTGATGGTTGTTGCGTTCTTGTTGCATTGTAAAACTCCGCATCGAGCGTTAAATTCAGCTTATCATTAACTTTAAAATAAAAGCTGGGCGATACGTTGTACGATTTTGTAAATCCAAAGTTCTGAAAACTGTTCGAAGAATACAGGGCAGCATTAACCCGGAAAAGGGTCGTTTTATCTTCGTTTAAAGGCGAATTTAAATCAACCGTAACCCGATTCATGTCCCAGCTTCCGGCCGTATAAGAAACTTCTCCTTTAAAGGTATCAAATGGTCTTTTGGTTACCCGGTTGGCCAGACCTCCAAAAGAGACTAAACCTGCTCCGAATAAAGTTCCCGACGGGCCTTTAATAATTTCTGTACGCTCGATATTTACCGGATCAATTAACGTCCAGGTTTGGGTAGCCAGACCATTTCTGATTCCTGAACCCGTAGAGAAACCACGCATATAGATTTGCTGGGATCCTGCACTGGTTATACTGGAACTTACACCTGGTGCATTTCTTAAAGATTCATTGTAATCCAGTACAATTTGCTGTTCCAAAAGCTCTTTGGGAATGATGGAATAAACCTGTGGATTTTCGAGGTTATTCAATGGCATTCTGGCTACATACTCCGATTCTTTATTAGAAAACTTGTTCCGTTTTGCACCGCTAACCATTACCTCCTGAAGATCTGTTGAGCTCGTAGAAACGACAAATTCAATCTCTTCATTTTTATCTGCATATACAACAACCCGCTTATTTTCTGAATTATGACCAATGTATTTAACACTCAGGAGGTGGTTGCCAACAGGAACTTTTAAAAACTTAAAATTACCATTCTGATCGGTAAGCACATCGCGCTGCCCCTTTAAACTCACGGTTACATATTCTGCCGGCTTATAATCGCTGGTCATTACCTTTCCGGAAACAGAACCCATTTCCAGATCCGTTACCACGATTTGATTTCCTGTTTTTTCAAATTTAAGACTTGCCTTGCTGCTGATCTCCAAAAGCAATTTATCCAGATTTACATTGCTTTGATTCAGGGTAATCTGTCTTTCAACACCAGCATACGGGGTGCTGTATATAAACCGAAAAGGAGTT
>JASLGV010000401.1 GCA_030149995.1 Pedobacter sp. | reverse complement strand
GTCCGAAGAGAAAATAATAGACAAATAATTAATAGTTTTATATATATGACATTTAAGACGAAAGAGAGCCGATTGTTGCTCGTTTTGGGTAGTTTCTTTGTTGCAAATGCAATTCTTTCTGAATTTATTGGTGTTAAACTTTTTAGTGTAGAAGACACCCTGGGCATTAAACGCTTTAACATCAATTTATTGGGGGTTCCTCATTTATCCTTTCATATGTCGGCAGGGGTTTTGACCTGGCCAATTATTTTCATTATGACAGATATCATCAACGAATATTTTGGTGTTAAACAGGTACGTTTTCTATCCATCTTAACTTCTATTCTGATTGCTTTTGCTTTTTTGGTGGTATGGGGCGCCATGCAACTCAGTCCATCTGATTTCTGGGTTATACAAAACATCAATGGTTCGCCGACCAATATGGAAAATGCATTTGCAGGTATTTTTGGTCAGGGGATGTGGATCATTGTAGGGTCTATTACCGCTTTTATTATCGGGCAGCTGGCCGATGTACTTATTTTTCACAAAATTAAAAAGGTAACAGGGGAGCGGGCTTTATGGTTACGGGCTACCGGTTCTACCTTGGTTTCTCAGCTTATTGATAGCTATGTGGTAATTTTTATTGCCTTTTATTTAAATCCTCAATATAACTACAGCTGGAAAATGGTGGCCGCTATTGGTCTGGTTGGATATACTTATAAATTTGTGGTTGCCATCTTAATGACCCCGATTTTATACCTCGTACACCGTATTATTGATGGCTATCTGGGCAAGGAACTGGCACACGAACTGATCGAAACAGCGGGCAAAAATTAAACCATAATTTTCGATCGCACAAGCTAACCAAAAATGACTTTGAGTATTGTTAAAGTCTTAGTAATTACCGTTTGTGCAAAAAAAACGAAAAGTCTTTAAAAGCGAAAGGCCGGAATCGCTCCGGCCTTATTGCTCAACAAAACAAATAAAAAATAGTTTAACCTTATTAATTAGCGAATCAGAAATAAGCTGTTAGTTGGCCTGTAACAAGGCTTCCTGAACAACGCCATCAGAGATAAGTTGTTCGGCCTTATAAATCTGCCTGCCTGTATAAGCGATAAAAACTTCTTTATCAAGCAGAAATTCCCGGTTGCTGATCAGATTTTCGAGTTTCAGCGTACCGATCACATATTTAAAATTGCTCGCCGCATAACGCTCGCTGATGTTATCAAAATCGAGCAAGCCGATCAGCTCATCATCGCTATAGCGCAGATAAATTTCGAGCAAAATATTATCGGTATGTTTTACACCATTTTGCTGGTGATACTTCTTGTATTCGTAACGGTAATCATAACGGAGTGCTGCAATATCGGAAAGTACGGCTGCACCTGTTGGATGGCCGCCGGCACCTTTTCCAAAGAAAAACTGTTTATCTGCAAATGCCGCCTGAACAGTTACTGCATTATATTCGTTTTCTACGTTGTAAAGAAAATCATCTTTTGAAACCAGCTTTGGCAATACATACGTAACCACCTGGCGGGTGTCTACTTTACGTGCAGTTGGAACCAGTTTGATTTTCAGGTTCTTTTCTTTTGCGTAATTAATATCGTGTTGAGAAAGGTTCTGGATACCAATATTTAAAATAGCATCAGGATTTATGAACAAACCATACGCATGTGCCGTTGCAATGGCCAGCTTATACTTTGGATCATAACCGCCCACATCCAGTATCGGATCTGTTTCTGCAAAGCCAAGATCCTGCGCTTCCTTAAGCGCTTTGTTATAACTTAAACCTTCATTGAAAATTTTAGAAAGGATGTAGTTTGATGAACCATTAAAAATACCACTCAAAGCGTGTAACAGTTCGTTGTCGTAATACTCTTCCAGATTTCTGATAATCGGAATGCTACCGCAAACCGCTCCTTCGTATAAGAGTGAGGTACCATATTTTTGCTGCAGGGCCACCAATTCTTCCAGGTGGGTGGCAATCATTTTTTTATTGGCCGATACCACATGTTTACCATTTTTAAGGGCCTTGGTTACAATTTCGTATGCTGCATCCGCATCATTGATCAATTCAACAATGGTGTTAATCTCTTTGTTGTCTAAAATTTCATCCCAGTTGGTTGTAAACAGTTCTTTATTTAAAGTACGTTTTTTCTTCGGGTCTTTAATGGCAATCTTAACCACTTCCAGGCTCAGATTCTGGCTTTGTATAATGTCGAGGAGACCTTGTCCTACAACACCAAAACCAAATAAACCAATTTTTAAATTCTTACTCATAACTCCTGTATCTTTTATTCGGGCCTGGCAGCGTATTCATGTTACCTGGTCAGGCTGTTAACGGCTTAAATTGTTGTTCTTTTGTTTTCAGGCAGTGTGCTGCAACCGTATAATTTTCTGCTGACTGCGTTCTTTAATAAAATTTCCAATAATATTGGTTAAGGCATCTGTTTCGATCAGAAACCCGTCGTGGCCGTAATCTGAATGGAGCGCAACAAATTCAGCTCCATCAATGTGATCTGCCAGGTATTTCTGCTCTGTTGGCGGGAAAAGCAGGTCGTTTTCAATGCCTATAACCAGTGTATTGGCTTTTACCAGTTTAAGGGCATCGGCAATGCTTTTCCGGTTACGGCCAACATTGTGGCTGTCCATTGCTTTGGTCAGATAATAATAGCTGTAAGCATTGAAGCGTCTGATTAGTTTTTCGCCCTGATAATTCTGATAGGAAGATGCACGGTACTGATCTGTTTTATCGTTTACACTTTCAACCTGCGTTTGTCCGTAAGCGCTGTAGGTACGGTAACTTAAAAGCGCAATACTACGCGCCGTTTTTAAACCCTTATTTCCGCCGTCTGGCTGGCTGGCATAGAAAGTACGATCGGTTGTTATGGCCAGCCGCTGACTTTCATTAAACGCAATACCCCATGGAGAGTGTACCGCATTGGTGGCAATCAGGATCAGGTTCTCAATTTTTTCAGGTGCTGTAATGCTCCATTCCAATGCCTGTTGCCCGCCAAGTGAACCACCAATCAGCACTTTGATATGCGAAATCCCCAGGTGTGTAGCCAGCAGCTGGTGAGCTGCAACCATATCGCGTATGCTAAACTGTGGAAACGACAGGTAGTAGGGAAGACCAGTTACCGGGTTGGTGTGCAGCGGGCTGCTGCTGCCATAGTGCGAGCCCAGTATATTGGCACAAACGATAAAATGTTCGTTCGGATTAAAGAGTGCATTTTCTCCAAATAAACCTTCCCACCAGTCGAATACATCTGCATTCGCTGTTAAAGCATGGCAAACCCATATTACATTGTCTTTCGCGGCGTTTAATTTTCCATATGTATTATAGGCAATCTGCAGCTTGCGCAGCTTTTTGCCGTTTTCCAGCTTAAATTGTTTATTGTACTGGTAAATTTGTTCAGAGCCGGTTACAGGCGAGCCTGCTGTTTTGTTGTTGTTTTGTTGCATTTTGTGTTGTTGTTAAGCTTCTAAACTACTGACTTCCTGAGGGCTTAAATTCTTTACGGTGGTAAAGGCCTGCTCAAAATCTGCCTTGATATCGTCTATATGTTCTATACCAACAGATACCCGTAAGGCGTTGGGGTGTACCCCGGCAGCCAGCTGTTCGGTTTCGCTTAATTGCTGATGTGTAGTAGCAGAAGGTTGTATAATTAAAGTCTTGGCATCGCCCACATTTGCCAGATGCGACACAAGTTTTAAAGCATCTATAAACCGGGTTGCATGTTCTTTTGTTCCATGCAGTTCAAAAGATAAAACGGCACCAAAACCATTACTTAAATATTTCTTAGCCAGATCGTGATACTTACTGCTGGTTAATCCTGGGTAATCTACTGATTTAACTGCCGGATGTTCGCTTAACCAAATGGCAAGTGCAAGTGCATTGTCTACGTGGCGCTGTACACGGAGCGACAGGGTTTCAAGTCCCTGTAAAAGAAGGAAAGAATTAAAAGGAGATAAAGCCGGCCCCAGATCGCGCAGACCTTCAACCCGCGCACGAATAATAAACTGGATATTGCCGAAAGGGCTGCCAATACCAAAAACATCGTTAAATACCAGTCCGTGGTAACCATCTGATGGATCTGTAAACTGCGGGAACTTACCATTGCCCCAGTTGTAATTTCCACCATCGATAATAACGCCACCAATGCTGGTACCATGACCGCCAATCCATTTCGTAGCTGATTCCACTACGATGTTGGCGCCATGCTCTAAAGGTTTAAATAGGTAGCCACCTGCGCCAAAGGTATTATCAACCACGAGTGGCAAATCGTATTTCTTAGCAATGGAAACAATCTTTTCAAAATCCGGAATGCTGAAAGCCGGATTTCCGATGGTTTCCAGGTAAATTGCTTTTGTTTTATCGGTGATGTTGCTTTCGAAAGTAGCAGGTTCATCCGGATTGGCAAATTTAACCTGTATACCCAGACGCTTAAAAGCCACTTTAAACTGATTATATGTACCGCCGTAAACATGCGAAGAGGATACCAGTTCATCGCCAGCCTGTAAAATATTATTTAAAGCAATAAATTGTGCGGCTTGTCCGGATGCAACCGCCAGTGCCGCCACACCACCTTCCAACGCTGCTAATCGTTTTTCAAATACATCGGTAGTAGGGTTCATTAAGCGCGTGTAGATGTTG
>JASLGV010000362.1 GCA_030149995.1 Pedobacter sp. | reverse complement strand
ACAAACTGGGTAGCGTAATTGAAATACAAGACGGTGGAGACAATGTAATACAACCTGTTTACAGAAACTACATGATGAAGGCTGCATCGGCTGATATGGATGCTGCACCAGAAATTGATTTCAAAAAAATAAAATTAAACTTCTCTGTAAATGCGGTATTTGAAATAAAATAAGCATAAAAGCCCCCAATATTTATTTTTAGAAAACCTACCAGAACATTTTTGGTAGGTTTTTTGTTATATAGGATATTGTAACACTAAAAAGAGAAGACTATGAAAAAATTTGTTTACATGCTTGCGCTTATTTTTACGTTGGGCATTGGTTTTAACACTGTACAAGCGGCAGATAAACCGGCTAAAAACCCAACCGAGTTAACAGCAGAACAAACTGCTCAGTTAGAAAGAATTAAAAGCCGTGTGGATGAGATTAAGCAAATGGACAAATCCAATTTGACTAAGGAAGAACGCAAGGCTTTACGTAAAGAATTGAAAGAGATGAAGAAGCAGGCAAAAGCCATTTCTGGTGGTGTATATCTTTCGGTAGGTGCCATCATCATCATTATCCTGCTGTTAATCATCATATTATAATCTTGCAATAAAATAAATTAGCCCTACAATTACCTATAAAACAAAAAGCTTTGCAGTGGTACTGCAAAGCTTTTTTTATGTAAACAAAATTGGTAATCTTTAGTTAAGTACCTCGAAACCGGTATATTTTACCAGTGCTTCCGGAATTTT
This sequence comes from Pedobacter sp., assembly GCA_030149995.1. Classification (GTDB taxonomy): domain Bacteria; phylum Bacteroidota; class Bacteroidia; order Sphingobacteriales; family Sphingobacteriaceae; genus Pedobacter. Next base: position 3,770 of record JASLGV010000362.1, on the reverse strand, counting down.
AATGCCGTCTTCTGTTTGATAATTTTCTAAGATCGAAGCAACAATACGAGGTAAGGCCAGTGCACTTCCGTTTAAAGAGTGTGCCAGTTGTGCTTTTCCTTCTTTTCCTTTAAACCTTAATTTTAAGCGATTGGTCTGATAGGTTTCAAAATTAGAAACTGAAGAAACCTCCAGCCAGCGTTCCTGTGCCGCACTCCAAACTTCCATATCGTAAGTCATGGCTGAAGTAAAGCCCATATCGCCACCGCATAAACGTAACACACGGTAATGTAAACCTAATTTCTGTAACAGAGACTGCACATAAGTATTCATGCTTTCCAACGTTTCGTAAGAACGATCCGGATGGGTAATCTGAACAAGTTCTACCTTATCAAACTGGTGCAAACGGTTCAATCCGCGTACATGTGCACCATAGGAACCCGCTTCCCTGCGGAAACAGGGTGTATAAGCTGTATTTTTTATCGGAAGATCCTCTTCTTTTAAAATAACATCTCTGTATAAATTGGTTACCGGCACCTCTGCTGTTGGGATCAGGTACAGATCGTCTACCGCAGAATGGTACATTTGGCCTTCCTTATCCGGCAGCTGCCCGGTTCCGAAACCAGATGCTGCGTTTACCAGGTGTGGAACCTGCATTTCTTTATAACCCGCTTCAATGGCTTCATCTAAGAAGAAGTTAATTAAAGCACGTTGCAACCTTGCTCCTTTTCCTTTATAAACCGGAAAACCTGCGCCGGTAATTTTTACGCCCAGCTCAAAATCAATAATATCATACTTGGCAGCCAGTTCCCAATGTGGAAGTGCTTTCCCCGGCAAAGCTGCCGGTTCGCCATGGGTATAAACAATTTCGTTGTCTTCTGCAGCTACACCCGGTTTTACCAGTTCGTATGGTAAATTAGGCAGCTGAACCAATAAATTAAACTGGCTGCTTTCCAGCTCCGTTAATTTTTCGCCCAGATTTCTAATTTGCTCTTTATGTGAAGCTGTTTGTGCCTTAATGGCTTCTGCCTCCTCTTTTTTCCCGGCACGCATTAAATCGCCAATTTGCTTGGCAGCGGCATTGGCCTCTGCAGAAATACCATCCAGCGAAGTTTGTGTTTGGCGACGTTCTTCATCAACTTTAATGATTTCATCTACCAATTCAGGGTTTTTAAAATTACGAACACTTAATCGTTCTAAATCTTTCTCTCTATTTTCGCGGATATAATTAACTTGCAGCATTATTTTAATTTTTAACAAAGATAAGATTGAATTACGAATTAAGGGTTACGATTTGAGATTTTTATATCCCTTATGTAATCAGACTTCGTAAATCCAGCATCTACAATCAATGGACGGCAAACTTTTTCTGGTACCCACACCAATAGGCAATTTAGAAGATATGACCTTCAGGGCCATTCGCATTTTAAAGGAGTGCGATCTGATTTTAGCGGAAGATACCCGTACCAGTGCCCCCATGCTCAAGCATTTCGGTATCGACAAAAAAGTATTTGCGCATCACCAGCACAATGAGCACAAGGCTACCTCAGAAATTATCCGTTTCCTGAACCAGGGCCAGAAAATTGCACTCATTTCTGATGCCGGCACACCCGCCATCTCTGATCCCGGATTTTTTCTGGTTCGCGAGGCCATTAAAAATGAAATTGCCGTAGAATGCCTGCCCGGCGCAACGGCTTTTGTTCCGGCACTGGTTAATTCGGGCCTGCCATCTGATGCTTTTGTTTTTGAAGGCTTCTTACCGGTAAAAAAGGGCCGGCAAACCAAGTTCAAACAACTTTCTGAAGAGGAAAGAACCATCATACTTTATGAGAGTCCCCACCGTTTATTAAAAACCCTCGAAGAGTTTGCCCAATATTTGGGTGCCGACAGGCAGGCTTCGGTAAGCAGGGAACTCACAAAAATGTTTGAAGAAACCGTGAGGGGAACACTTGAAGAAATAAAATCACACTTTGAAAACAATACTTTAAAAGGAGAATTTGTAATTTGCATTGCAGGAAAACCTGCAGGGAAAACAAAAAATAAATATGAAACGGCCGAGTAAGAACAGGCAGACATCAAAAAATATTAACTAAAAAGAATATGATTAGCATAGATAGATTTTTAAGTGACGAACAAGATCCAAAAGCCGTTGAAAAGGTAATTGGTAAATTAAACGACCTGCTTACAACAGGGGAAGAAATCCTGTACCTCGCGGTACAAAAAAAACCAGCCGTAAATCTATTGCCAGATAGTATTGCCATTACCAATAAACGTATTTTTTATTGCGAGCCGGGCAATCTTGGCCTAACCATGAACTTTAAAGAAATTTCGTGGAAAAACGTTAAAGAAGTTTCTTTTAAAGAAGAATTCTTCGGTTCTAAATTTATCTGTATACCGTTACAGGGCGAAAACATTGTTACAGAATATATCCCTAAAACACAAGCCAGAAAATTACACCAGGCGGCCAACGAGCAGCTGGAAGCTTACCGCGAACTGAAAAGGCAGCAACTGCTGGAAGAAAACAGAGCTTCTGCAGCAGCTGTAAGTTACAATACCCAGCCGGCAGCCGCCGCTCCAGTAGCAGCAGAACCTGAACCGCCGGTTGCTCAACCTGAAAAAGTTGTAGAAGAAGCAGAAGATGAAACAACCTTAAAATTGCGTAAGCTTAAAACTTTATACGACAAACACCTGATTACACAGGAAGAGTATGAGTCTAAAAAAGCGGATATTTTAGATAGTTTGTAGAGAACCCGGTTATGCTGGTATACAGTAAATTTGTGACCTTGTAAAGTACCGGTTTTAACAAAAATGAGGCCGGTCCCCTTTACATAAACTTCTTCTTTCCGTCAGCATAACGAGTAATAGTATATGAAATCCAAACAGACTTACCTCCTGGCCCTGCTAAGCGCCTGCTTACTCTGGCTGGCCTGGCCACCCATGCCATTTACAACACCCTTGCTGTTAATTGGCCTGGTTCCTTTATTTATTGCTTTAGATGCCATTGTAAAACGTGGTGCAAAAAAAACAGGAAAGAAAATATTTTTAACCGCAGGTCTAACTTTTCTAATCTGGAATACGGCTTCTATTTATTGGGTATTTAATGCCATTCAGGCTTATAATCCAGTAGCAATAGCCCTTCCTGTTTCGTTAATTCCTTACGGTTTGGGGGCTTTTTTAATGACCGCCGCTTTCTGGTTGTATTATCGCCTGGGCAGATATGTAAGTGAAAAACTTGCTTACCTGGGGCTGATTTCTTTTTACATTGCTTTAGAATACCTGCAACAAACCTGGGATCTGGCTTTTCCCTGGATGACCCTGGGCAATGGATTAGCGGGTATGCATCAGCTGGCTCAATGGTACGATCATACCGGGGTTTATGGTGGTTCTTTATGGATATTACTCAGCAACATCCTGGCTTTCGAAGTCTATAAAAAATTAAAATCGCAAAGCGGATATTTAAAATACAGACCTGTTGGTATCTGGCTGCTGGTGGTACTGATCCCCATCGGAATTTCTTTATATAAATATGCCTACACTCCTCAAAAAGGAACCCCTTCCAATGTAGTAGTGGTTCAGCCGAATATTGATCCCTATCAAAAACTCGAGAACATTCCAACGTCCGAACAAATCAAGATCCTTACACACCTGTCTGACTCGCTCGGACAAACCAATACAGAATATTTTATCTGGCCAGAAACAGCCGTGCCAAGTTATGCCGATGAAGACCGGATACGCAGTACCCGTGAGTTTGAAGAATTGCAGCACTTTATAAGCAAATACAAAAACGGATC
>JASLGV010000349.1 GCA_030149995.1 Pedobacter sp. | reverse complement strand
TGTTACCGAAGTCTGCAACCGGATTATACTGGTAGAGAAGGGGCGGGTAATTAAAGATTTTAAAACAGATGCCAATACCCTGCAGGAACTTGAAAGTTATTTTTCTGCATAAATTGTACTAATAATGATACATAAGAAATGCATAAGTACCAGCGTTATTTTAAATCTTACTATTTTAACGGTCCGTTAATATCGCTGCCATTATCTTTCTTTTGTGCCATATACAACAACTTATTTTTTTACAGCAACACAAATAATTGCGCAGAAAGGCATTAAATGCGGTTTTAATGTTTTTTTGGCATTGTGTTTGAATAATCAATCCGGAATTAAAATCTTACATTATTATGAGTATTTCAAAAGTTAGAATAGCAACCTTAAGTATCACCTTAGCTGTAGGCTCCATGGCCTTTCAAAGCTGTGATAGTTTAACAAAAACGCAGAAAGGCGCTGGTATCGGTGCTGCTGCCGGAGGTGTCGTTGGCGCCCTTATTGGTAAAAAAGCAGGTAACACAGCAGTTGGTGCATTAATTGGAGGTGCTATTGGAGGTACTGCTGGTGCATTTATTGGCAGAAGAATGGATAAACAGGCAGCAGAAATCCAAAAAGCCATTCCAAATGCAGAAGTAATTCGCGAAGGTGAAGGAATTATTGTAAAATTCGACAGCGGTATTTTATTCGACTTTGATAAAACCGATCTTAAAGATGTTGCTAAAACAAATATCAAAAGCCTGGCGGCTTCTTTAAATCAATATCCGGATACCGATATTAAAATTATCGGACATACCGATAATAAAGGAACAGAAGTATACAACCAGGGTTTATCAGAAAGAAGAGCGGCTGCTGTTAAAGCTTATGCCGTTTCGCAGGGTGTACCTTCCGGAAGACTGGTTACCCTGGGTAAAGGTTTTTCTGAACCAATTGCGGATAACGATACAGAAGCCGGACGTGCAGCAAACCGTCGTGTGGAAATTGTAATCGTTGCAAACGATTCACTTAAAGCAACCGCAGAAAAACAAGGATAATTTCAGATCCGTTTTCTATAACAAAACAAATATATAAAAGCCTGCAGGAGCACATTCCCGCAGGCTTTTTTAATTCCCGTAAATATCGTCGAAGTAGCCTACAACCAACGATTTCATAAGCATTTCCTGTTCAAGCATGGTATAGGCAGGAATGGCTTTAACAAGTTTCCAGTGCGGCCAGCCGTCCTGGTCGAGGCCTTCCAGCTCGTAAAAGCCCATTTCACTTAAAAGCCTGCAGGTAGCAATGTGCATCAGCTCTTCTTTTTGCCTTTTACTGTATTTCTTTGGCCCTTTTCCCAATTCCTGTACGCCGATCAGAAAAAGCATTACTTTCAAATCCGGAACATCCGATTCAAATTCGAGTGCAATTTTATCCTGCAAAATTTTCCATTTTGCATTTACTTCTGATGGTTTCATCTTACAAAGATAGGCATCCGGATGGAATGACCCATGGTTAAAAGCCAATGTTTTCTGTCAAAAGCTACAACCTTTATCGTATTTTTGAATACATTTATTTTTATGCATACAGATTCTAATAAAACGATCCATACAGGTCTTTTGGCCTATGGCATGTCGGGAAAAGTATTTCACGCCCCTTTTTTAACCGCTCATCCGGGTTTTTCGTTAAAAGCCGTTACCGAAAGGAATGCCAAAAACGCACAGAAAGACTATCCCGAACTCATGAGCTACAACAGCGTTGAAGAGCTGCTGAACGATTCGGAAATAGAGCTGGTTGTAATCAATACACCGAACAACCTGCATTATGAACATGCTGCTGCTGCCCTGGAAAAAGGCAAAAACATCCTCGTTGAGAAACCTTTTTGTTCTACCACCGCAGAGGCAAAACAGCTTTTTGAACTGGCCGCGCAAAAAGAAAAAAAAATATTCTTTTACCAGAACCGCCGCTGGGACAGTGATCTTGTCTCCATAAAAGAGGTTATAGATAGTGGAGTACTTGGAAAATTAAACGAGGTTCATTTCCGGTTTGACCGTTACCGCGCGGGCATTGGCGTAAAAGCCTTTAAAGAACAACCGCTTGCCGCCAGCGGCTTGCAGTACGACCTTGGTCCGCATCTGCTCGATCAGGTAATCAGTTTATTCGGAAAACCGCTTAATGTTTACAAAACGCTGGGCAAAAACCGTCCGCAAACTCAGGTCGACGACTTTTTCAGCATTCAGCTCAGCTACGCAAACAGCCTGCAGGTATATGTAACAGCGAGTATGATGACTGTAGATCCGCAGCCTGCATTTGTACTTCACGGCACAACAGGCAGTTTTATAAAACCAAGGGCCGATGTACAGGAAGATCAGCTGATTGCAGGAATCAGACCTGGCAACGCAGTATACGGACAGGAAGAAGCCGGAAAAGAAGGTCTTCTTACCACGATCAGTCCGGAGGGCGATAAAACAACTAAACGAATCCGGGCAACTCCGGGAAATTACCTGCCCCTTTTCGAAGCCATTTACCAGTCGTTAACAGCCGGCAAGGCTTTTCCGGTTACAGAGGAAGAAGTATTGATACAGCTTGAGATCCTGGAAAATTAATTTTTACCCCTTTAAACAAAACAACTGATGCAAGGACTTCCTTTGGGTTACCTTATTCCAATTATTATTTTAGCCCTTTATTTTCTTTTTAAAAAGAAAAAACCTGCTGTAAAGCCGCTCACCGAACTTGATAAGCAGATTTTAAATGATTATGTATCTTATTACCATGCTTTAACTGCCGAAGATAAATTGAGGTTTGAAGCCAAAGTTGCCGGTTTTTTTGACCAGGTACACATAGAAGGCGTTGGCGTAGAAATGACAACGCTCGATGAGCTTTTAATTGCATCCAGTGC
>JASLGV010000342.1 GCA_030149995.1 Pedobacter sp. | reverse complement strand
ATTATCGCCTGGATTAGATAATTCTTTAAAATAAAAGTTGAGCGATTTAGAAGCAGCTACTCCTAAAACGCCTGTGCTTAAACTATAATAGTTTGTCGGGTTATCATCGATGATATTTTGAAAATCGAAATTATTAGAACCGCTTAAATTCAGTGCATCTAAACTAATACCCTGTTCATCATAATTCACATATACATTCTGATCGCAGTTATCCGTTCCATCAAGGGTATAGGCATAATAAACCTTTGTTTGATTCGGACTTGTTAACAACAACCCGGTTGTTTTATCTGCCAGATAAATCCGATCATAAACTGCATCTGGTGTAATTGCAATATAGGTATATCCGTTTTTATCTTTTACAATTTTTATTCTGGAATTGTTGTCGAACCCATTCGAGCTGATGCCGCTTAGTATTACTTTCCCCGCGCTGTTTACTGCACTAACCTCAAAGGTATGGTTACCCAGTACCAGGCTACCCACAATATTCTTAACCAAACCACCCAGGGTACCACCCAGCAATCCATTTAAAGCTGAACCATCAAAATCCAGACGTATATAGGCTGTTTGATTGGCTGCTCTGTTTTGAGGGAACTGCAGATCAATACGGGAATCGTATGATCCTAATCCCAATGCTGCTCCACCATAAGAGTTTAATGTAGCAGCGGTATTATCCGAATTGGATGCGTTGTTTACATTATCTATTCTGCTGTTCGGTCTGGCAGTTGCCGTTGCATATGTTTTTTGTGCATAAGTTTCGGCGTGTAAAAGCGTTAAAAGCAAGATAATTGCACATATATAAATACGGCAAATTCTCCCAGGTAGGGATAGAGAGGTAGGATGTTTCATCATGTCAGGCGTTTTCTTTGGGATGACGTAATTTTTATGATGACCAAGCGTTATACTGTAGTAATCAAAACAAATCTACGCGCACAGCGCTGAACAACTTTATCCATTACCATTCATTCTATTTTCAACAACTATTGTTCATTTCATTCATACTTGGTATATTAATACCGCAACCTTTTATGATTGTGATTTTTTCTTGACATTAGCAACGTCATCCTATATTTAATGAACGTTAACGAACTCCCAGCAGAACTCAGGAAGTTTGTACTTATAAAATCCGGCCTACGAAACATCGATCCGGGTCATTGTAAGGTTATTTCTGAGTATGTATTCCAAGAAACTAAAAACTATGTTAGTGAAACCACTATCAAGCGTTTTTTTGGTTTTGCTAATACTATGCACAAATTTTCGCTGTTTACCTTAAACAGTTTATCTCAGTATGTTGGTTATCCAGACTGGAATGCCTTTTGTAAGGACAAGGAAAGCGATACCTCTGTCGTTAAAAGTATCTGGCAGGACCTGAAGCTTAAAACACAGGCCATTACAGATATTTCCTTAATTGCGAAAAAGAACAACTCTGGTGTTCCTTTTACCGCCACCTCAAACAGAAGCTTCTTTTATCCTGATTTTGATTACTTTTTAAAGAACAACTATCAGTTTACCACCATTACTTCGCAGGCCGGACAGGGGAAATCAATTTTGCTGGCACATCTTGTTGAACACTTTTTTTATACCGACCAGGCCGTTTATAAAAATGATATTGTTCTGCTGATCAACTCCACCACACTGGGTTCGATTATACAAACGGATTTATCCTTAAACGAATGGTTTAAAAAAGAATTTAAGTTTCACAACATTGGCGAACTGATTCATTATTTTAAACAGAACCCGGATAAACGTGAAGGACGGTTTATCTTAATTATTGATGGAATTGACGAATACCTCAACAACAGCCATTACTTTAAGACCTTTATTGATATTTTATATGGCATTGAAGAAAATAATTTCTTTAAAGTCGTATTGGGTCTTCGTTCAAATACCTGGAATTATCTGCAACCCGCCATTTCAGGATCTGCCTTTTTAACCAAAAGCTGGTACAACGGTTTATTTTACAGTGCCGACGGTTTAAACAACATGCCACCACTTAATACAGAAGAAATACTGTATACATTAAGCCATATAGAAGGAAGAAACATTGCTCAACAGGACATTTGTATGCAGCTGTTAAAACAATTCAAATCTCCTTTATGGTTGCAGATTTATTATAAACTAAAAATAGAAAACAAGCAACTCGAATTAAAAAACCCTTTAATGTGCTATGAAATTGTAAGTTATTTCCTGGAGAAAAAAATCTTCATGGCCAGAAAAAGCACAGAGAAGATTTTTATATTAAAAAATATCAGTGCAGCCATATCTCCTCAAAATAAAAATCTTACCGTTTCGAAAGAAAAAATACTGAGTTATGCGAGTTGTTACCCCGATGCCTACGAAGAACTCGTGCTGAGTGGCATTCTGGTTGAAGAAAAAAATCAGCACACCCCGATTCCGACAGAAACTGTCCGTTTTTTAAATGAAGATGTTTATACCTATTTCATCTTTATACAAATAACAGAAAAATTCAATTTTGAACCAGATAAGGATTTCTTTGAATATATCTTAGTTTCTTTTGCTAAACTGGAAAGCCAGAAAGCACATCTTTTAAATTGGGCCATCCGGTTTTGCATTAGCAAAAACAAAATCAAGCCCCTGCGCTACATTTTTAAATTTCCATTTACCAATGAAGAAAAGAACAATGCCTTTAACTTTATTTGTGGTACCGCACGGTATGAATTAAACAGGCCGGGTTCTTCTTTTAATAAACAGAGCATAGATCTTGATTTTGTAGATATACTGGCCCTTGGCAAGGCTACAGGGAATATGTTTAAGGAAACCATTCACGAAATTTCTCAGAATGTACTGAATGAGGATGTACAGATTTTCTTACATGTAATTGAATGCTCTATTTATTTGCTGGATGTTGATAAGCATGGCCTGTCAGAAGTAATGAAATTGCTCAAAAGAAACTACAAAAGGCTGGGCGAACTTTTCCCGATCAACCCATACGAACTGATTCAGTATTTTTATAACCATCTGATCCATAAAACAGATGACAGCAAAACCCTCGATGAAAAAATCAGCAATTTATGCCAGCAGATAGACCAGAGCAAACCACTTGTTAATGACGCACTCAGTACAGCGGAAATACTTTCTTATAAACTGGCGGTTTCCACCTTGTATGCAAAGCGGAATTATGCAGATTGCCACCGTTTTATTATGGCGATCCTGAATAAATATCCCAATATCTTCTATATCCGCTACTCGGAGTTTTGTCCTTTTCTATTGGTGATGTTGGGTAAAACCTACCTTAAACTGCATTACTATAAAAAAGCACAGCGGATTAATCAGTTTTTAGATAAGATTATAACGGATCATTATATCTACAGTACCGATTATGTAAGAGCTTCTTATTTTCTTTACAGAGCCAATTTCTTTAACTATACCGGCAATCATACACAAGCCCTTAGAGAAATTGAACTTGGCTTAGAGCTGGCAACAACACATGATTTTAAGATAACGGAAATTTCTTTTTTGCTGATTAAGATCGACTCGCTCAAAAGTAACGATACAACAGAGGAGGTATCGACGGTGATTAAAATGCTCTTAAATTTTCTAACCAGCCACAAAATATTAATGCCCGATTATGCAAACCTGAATAAGGTTGAGTTTGAGCATACCTTTAAAATTTTAAAATCCTATAAATCCATCTGTTAATTTTCAAGCAGATGGACTTATAGGATTGAATGCCGGAAGCAATATCCGGCATTTTAATTTGTTATTTTATAAGATTGTACAATTCATCCAGTTTTGGAGAAAGGATAATTTCAATCCGTCTGTTTTTACTACGGCTCTCTGCATTGGCATTTGTACCAAGGGGCTGAAATTCACCTTTACCCGTTGCAGTCATCCGAACGCTTTCTACTTTTTCATTTTCGGTTAAATAACGGACAACCGAAGTAGCGCGCAGTACACTTAAATCCCAGTTGTCTTTAATCTGCCCCAGATTATTAACTTTTTGGTTATCGGTATGACCTTCTACGGCAATGTTGATCTCAGGCTGTTGTTTAAGCACTTTGGCTAATTCTGTTAAAGCCTGTTTTCCTTTTTCATCAATGATGATACTGCCTGAAGGGAATAATAATTTATCGGTTAGCGAAACATAAACCTTCCCATCTCTTATGTCAACAGACAAACCACTTTTGGTGAAACCCAATAAAGCTTCCTGTAATTTTTCTTTCAGCTTATTGGTAGCCTCATCTCTTTTACGCAACACTTCTTCCACCTCTTTTAAACGTTTTTCTCTGGCGGCCAGATCACCCGAAAGTTTACTGATTGCGCTTGAAGAATTGTTTTTCAATTTGGTATAGTTGCCATCCATCTCATTGTAACGCCCCTGAAGATCGCGCAGTTCCTCGGCAATTAAGCTGGTATCTTTCTTTAACTTCTTGATTTCTTTCTCCAGGTTCTCAATTTTTATTTGTCCTTCATTAAAGGCTGTATACAACGAGTCTTTTGTTCCCAATAAAGCCTTATACTTTTTAGGAGAAAGGATTACACAGGAACTAAAGGAAGAAACCAGTAGAAAAATGGCAAAAGCTAAAAAAGAATTTTTCATGTTTTAATGTGTCAGGGTATAAATATGGCAACGAACTAAAGTTCTGATGCCTGAATGAATTATTAATTATTTTATAAATAAACTATTCGCGGTTAAACAATCCTGGTTGAAGGTAGCAGTAATCTGGAATAGATTATGAAATACATCCTGCAATTAACGATTTTTAACAAAAGCCACTAAGCTTCGATCGCGTTACGCAAAAATGCAACTAAAGGATAAACTGTTTTAAAAGAACTTATCAACTTCTTAACGATATCACTTTCGAGCAATTCCTCATCTTCTATCCGTCTGCTGGCTTCAAAACTTTTAAGTTTAAGATATTCTATATTCGGGTCTGCCGGATCGTAGCCTTTAGGTGCGTTTTTTAACGCTCCTTCAGTGCCTAACCGCAACGTAGATTTAAAGGTTCGATTGTTTATAATTGCTTTAAAATCTTCGGCATTGTAATCAATTTCCTGCCTGATGAGTTTAAGATGCGGTGCATCAGGCATCCAGTACCCACCGGCAATGAAACTTTTACCAGGCTGAATATGCAGGTAATACCCGGGCTCATTTCCGCCCCTGCTGCGTGGAGAAAACCATATACCAAAATTATTTTTATAAGGATCTTTATTTTTGCTGAAACGTATGTCTCTGTAAATACGGAGCAAACTTTTTTTAGGATCAGCATCTCCGTCTATCCGCGGATCTACCTTAGCCAATTCGGGTAAAAGCTCAGCAACCAGCCTGAGCACATCTTCCTTAGCAGTTTCATATACATCCTTATGAATGGCAAACCATTCGCGGTTGTTGTTTTCTGCTACATTTTTAATAAAATCGAGTGTTGTGCTGTTTAACATAAAAATTCAATCAAATGCAGAAGTTATTAAAGACTTTTTATTACGAACGATCGTAATAGGCATCGTATTTTATTTTGGGCGAAAGCAGGTGCAGTAAAATAATTCTGGAATACCGGTAATTAAACGGATAAAGAATAAAACATCCGCTAAAAATGGTAATCATATAAGTCCAGAAAGTATCGTCCTGCAAAGGGCCAAAAACAAAGTAGGTAATCATACTAACCGTAACCATTTCTGCCACATTCATGGCATAACTTACATACATGGCCGCATAAAAATACCCGGGCTCAATTTCAAAACGCTGGGCACAGTGACTGCATATCTCGCGTGTATGCTGGGCTTTAAAGCCATACATATTTCCGGTAAAAATATCGCCTCTTCTGCAATGTGGACACTTTCCATGTACCAACGCATAAAATTTTGATGTTTTTTCAGACGACATTTCCTAATTCAGATTTATCTGTTTACCAACCTGAAGCTTGATATTTTTTTTGCGGTATTTTTTATACCAGATAACGCCTACTACGGTTGTAAGCAGGTATGGAATGGCCAGCAGATACAAAATTCCTGTATTAAGACCGGCACCCTGGTTATTACCATTTTTAATACTTTGCTCTGCATTTACCGTACACATGGCGCATTGGGCCTGTACGTTTGAAGGAAATGTAGCTGTACACAACAAAACCACCAGTATAAAAAAGAAGTACTTTTTCATCATATCGCAAATATACAGATTTCAATATGGCTGGCATTTAAAGTTTTGTCATAAAATACTCACCAAAATGAATACAAAGGGATTTTTTGCATTTTAATACAGGTTATATGTAATAAGATTTTGCATTTCTTTCTTTTGAACAATAAAAAAAGCCATCTCAAATAAACTTGAGATGGCTTTTCTGCATAAAAAATTGGTTATTGTCTCGGACGCCAGTTAATCCAAACGGATGCATCGCCATATTTAACCATGTCGTAATTTAGCCCATCCGGTGTTGATTGAACCAGATACCAGTCCTGGTAACTTGTGTTAACCACCGCTCCACCATACATAATGTTCCGGGCAGCTGTCCAGGCCAGGGCACTGGCTGTTGTACCGGTAAATGTACCGGAGCTTGATAAAAGTGTAAAACGGGCAATACCACTTGCATTAACCGTAAAAGGCGTTTTTGAAAAACAATAAGGGGTAGAAAGTGCACCGGTATAAGCGATCAACCCTTCAGAAGTACCACCAAAAACAGCTGAACCTGCATACCATAAATTCTGGTAGTTGGTTACCGCCTTGAAATTGCAAAAATCGTCTACACCATTTGCATGGAAAGCTTTATCTGATACCCAGGCACCATTAAAGTTAACCGCCATTTGTGTATACCATTTTTGAGCAGCTGTAGTTTCGTAAAAAACAGGTGCATTTACAGCGGTGATGGTTGCATTTTCACCTTTAACCACTGTGGTTGCTGTATTCTTGGCAGCATCAATTACCAATGCATCTAAACCAGCAATGGTGTTGGTTCCGTCGCTTAACGGGGTTTTGAAAATAACACCGTTGTTGGTGTATGCAAATAAGGTATAAAACCTTTTAAAGCTGCTGCCGGTTGCATAATTAATAGCCACAACTTTTGCCGTTGTATTGATTAGTATATCATACGATTTACTTCCAATGGTTAACTGCTTAAAATAATACTTAAGGTTGTTAAAGGCTGCAACATTACTGATCGACTGGTTCAATTTACCAGCCAGGTATTCTGTTGCATTGGCTTTGCTTGTTTTAATCAGGGTTAATTTACTTCCCAGTAAATCGCCCACAAAGCGCAAAGTATCGCCTTTTACAGATTGATAAGTATAGGTACTGTCTATTCCGCCAAGTGTTTTTGCCAACACAGCAAAAGATGAGGTTGTAGTACCTAAGCTCAATACGGCATTTGTTTTTCTTAAGCTTAAACTGTACTTGGTATCTGCTGGTGTGGTAGCATTGGCTGTTCCATTATCCAATACGTATTTGGCATTCGAAGTGCCGTCAAAACCAATATATCCGCCATAATACTTACCGGTTGATGGTTCTATAGTCATTCTAAATCCGTCTGTTCCCGCAGCAATCTGTTTTTTCAGATCCTCAAGTGTTACCGCCGGGTCCTGGAATGATTTCTCAATATCGTATTTTGCCAGACCTCCTTTTTTACAGGCTGTAAAAGCAAGAACGATCAATAATATATATATATAATTATTTTTCATGTCATTTATTTAATTATCAACCAACATTAATAGAATCTTATCCAGCGCTTGCCATCAGCAACACTTACGAGATCGTAGCTATTTGTTCCGGTTTGGAATGCATAGTAACCATCTACATTTAACCATTGTGTTCTGACGTTTGTAATGATGTTTGCACCTGCTGTTCCGGGAGAAGTACCAAAATTACCGGCATAACCGTAAAAGATAAATTTCCCGTCTGTAGTTAAATTGGTTAGGAAAGCCGGTCCATAGCTTCTTTGTGTATTGGCACTTATGTAATAAAACAACAATCCATCATAACCGCTTCCATAACCCGGGCTATACTGCATACCGAGAAAGTTTGGAATTCCGGTCACATTCTGTGCATTTTTAACACCGTTTATGGTAAAACCTAAATCGCTCGTAAAATCGTATTGAGCAACATACATCCTGGTAGGCGCTTCCAGATCCACGACTAAAGGTTTAGCCTCATTGGTGGTTGCACCTGCCTGGCTTCCCGCTTTCATGGTCACGGTCGAATTGGTTGTATTTACATTGAAATCATGAAATTCAGAAATAACGAGTTCGTGGTGTACAAATGGTTTACGAAGAATAATACCGGTTGAAGCAACTGCATATTCTGTGGTATATCGTTTAAAACCATTTTCGTTATAGTAAAAACTTACCGTATGCTGATCGGTATTAATGGTAATGTTATACTCTTTTCCTGCAATGGTTAACTTATTGTAGTAATAAGGGAAGTTCGCAATTTTGGCTACATATGCATTATTGGCAAATGCTTTTGAAATATAATCATCGCCCTGATCGGCTGTTGCCCTTACCAGTACCAGGTCGCTCTTATTCAGGTTACCTTTTAACTTGATGGTATCGGCCGAAGACGATAAAAATGAAAATTCAAAATCAGACAGAAACCCTTCTCCTGCGCTACCCCCTAAAACAGTTGGATCAGGATCTGCCAGTTTATGAAGGTATGTATAGGTATCAAAATATAAACTTGGTAACTGGGTTGCCTTAAGCCTGTAAGAACTTTCTTTCCCGGTTGCAGCAGAAGCGGCATCCAGATCTGAATAGGT
>JASLGV010000151.1 GCA_030149995.1 Pedobacter sp. | reverse complement strand
TGACGATACACGATGGACGACTCTGGCACCGCGTGGCCCAATCTTTAATACATGGTGAAGAAAGCCGCCGCCGGGTTATCTATATTCCGATTATTGCCGGAAAATATGCACCTAAAAATGAAAACAGTCCAACTGTCTTCTATCAGCGTTTTGCCCGGATTGTAAAATAGCCATGATTTTTATCCTACTCTTCAGCTATCTGGTCAGATCGGGTAAACTGAAACGGCCTGCACAAATTATGCGGAACGTTCCCAAAAAGATTTCAACGAAATTTTATCGTACACAAACTTTTGTGTACGCCGGTTTAATGATAACCGGGTATTTAACTTCAGAAATTGGCCGTTAAAAGCCTTTGTAAATTCAAAAATCGCCAACCTTATAATTGAACTTATGTTCATAAAAGCGACCTTAAAATTTAATGTTAAACTATTCTAAATAGATTTTTATCTACTCAATTCTGATTATCTAATGGGAAAAGAATTGGAACAGTTCCTTATAGATTTTTTCACCTTGTGCCCGATTAAGTAAAATAGGATCTCCTGCCTGGAAAACAGATACAATACAATAAGTGATTATTTTTTTTCCATTGCCCGCATTTCTCACATCATAATTAGGGTTATCTATGCACTGAATATAAAAGTATCCATCTTTATATCTGGTTTCTATTCTTTTCTGTTGATCTGAGCCGGAACTAAAAGTCTTTAAAAGGTAATATCCTTGCTTATTGGGCTTCTTACTCCTGATTAATACAAATCCATTCCTTCGATTTACATTTGCACCCGAAGTATTTTCAATCAGAATTGAACTCATTTGAAAAATTGAGGTATCCTTTAATGTTCCCAAATAATAAGGAATTTTTCCTGAAACATTAGAGAGCATATTTACCAGGAGAGAATCCTCTTTACAATGTTCATAAATTGGGATCTTTTTTTCACTTTGTAAAGAATCTACAAGAAAAACAGGAAAAACAAGCGGGTCATTACATGCGGCTGGCTGCCATTGACATTGAAAAAGGTTTTTATCATACTGAATAGATGTAATGTCTGAACTTTTGCAGGCAGTAAGAAAGCCTATTAAAATAAATAAAATATTTTTCATATATCTAAGGTAAATATGGTATGGTTTTAAATCCATAGCGGCTAAAGGTATCTGTTGCATGAGATTGTAAATAACTAAAATAGTAAGAATTAAACTTTAACAGGCGCGGCGCCCAATTTGATAACTGAGCTGCATGCCAGCTCCTGATGATACTGTGGCCACCATCTGCAAAAAATAAACCGTGATTGAAGAAGTATGCATGCATATACTCGTGATGCATGGTCATATATAGCTGTGCCCGGCTTACGAATGCTGCTTTAGAAAGGTACACATCAATTGATTACAAAAAAAACCAGTTCTGGTCGTCACCCCAAGCACCTGATCTTTTCCTTCCATAAAAAATCCGGTGGTTTTATTAAAGGTAAAACCATCCGGAACTGTTCCGTCTGCGTGTAAACCATTGGTATTCACAGACAACCGTCTAAGTTCTTCATGAGAAAAAGAAAATTCGCCGGCACTCTTATTAGAATAATAAACTTCATCCGATCCATCAGCTAATATTCCGGTAGCTCCTTTTTCGTAAACTTTCCCCTCCCCTGTCCAAAAATTAGTTCCTTCTCTGGCCGCCTTAATTCCGCTCGCAATGCCACCTGCTAACGCTTCAGAAACCGCACCTATAGCACCACCTTTTAGTCCGCTTGTTTAAAACTTCATCAATTACAATATCATCATTCCCTATGTCTTTTATAGCGTATAATATGAACAAAGCCTTCTTATAATTAAATACTTGTTTCCGCAAAAGTATTCCCGATAAGTACCTTATGAGATATAAATACGTATAATATTCTTCCCAAATAATCATTCGAACGACTAAAAAGTTTTCCACATTTATGAAGTCCAAAACCTGATTTTGTCTATAATCATACTTTAAACTGTTTAAACCTATTTTTTAACCCGCAGGTACAAAAAGCCCCTAAATTTTAATTCCAGGGCCTTTTTGCTAAATTTGGAATACACCAAAACCAAAATTATGTACCAACTAACAGTACCTCCTAATCAAGTTAATGAAGCGTTAAAGAAGCATATTTTAGCCGATGGTTTCGACCTGACTTACGACATGGAAAAAAGTCACGGTGCTTATATTTACGATTCGAAATACAACAGGACTTTACTGGATTTTTTCACCTGTTTTGCTTCCGTCCCACTGGGATATAACCACCCCAAAATGATTCAGGATGAAGCCTTTAAAAAGAACCTATTAGCGGCTGCCATTGCAAATCCTTCAAATTCTGATGTATATACACAACAATACGCACAGTTTGTAGAAACCTTTTCTAAAGTTGGCATTCCGGATTACCTGCCACATGCATTCTTTATTGCAGGTGGTTCACTCGCTGTAGAAAATGCCATTAAAGTAGCTATGGACTGGAAAGTACAAAAAAACTTTGCCAGGGGTTACCAGGAAGAAAAAGGATTTAAAGTTTTACACTTCGAAAAAGCTTTCCACGGGCGCTCCGGTTATACCCTGAGCTTAACCAATACCTTGCCCGATA
Organism: Pedobacter sp.; assembly: GCA_030149995.1. Lineage (GTDB taxonomy): Bacteria > Bacteroidota > Bacteroidia > Sphingobacteriales > Sphingobacteriaceae > Pedobacter. The sequence continues at coordinate 857 of JASLGV010000151.1, read as the reverse complement.
AAACAAAATGGTTTGCCAAATTCGACTGGCCAAGGGTAAGCACTCCTGAAGTTAAGTTCCCGTTACAGGGCGATAATTTAAACCATACCGTTCAAACCGAAGAAACCTCTATACAACAGGTTAAAAAGGCTTTTGCAGACAATAAAGATGAGATCTGCGCCATCATCATTGAACCCATTCAATCAGAAGGCGGCGACAACCACCTGCGCGAAGAGTTTTTAATTCAACTTAAAACACTGGCAGACGAAAATGAAGCTTTTTTAATTTATGATGAAGTACAAACTGGTGTGGGTCTTACCGGAAAATTCTGGTGCCACCAGCATTTTAGCGAGAAAGCCCGCCCGGACATTATCGCTTTCGGCAAAAAAATGCAGGTTTGCGGCATCCTTGCCGGAAAAAAGGTAGATGAAATAGAAACCAATGTGTTTAATGTTCCCAGCCGTATCAACTCCACCTGGGGCGGCAATCTGGTAGATATGGTACGTTCTACACAGATTCTTCAGATTATCGACGAGGATCAGCTCTGTACCAACGCTGCAAATGTGGGGGGCTACCTAAAAGACCATCTCCATCAACTTGCTCAGAAATTTGATCAGATAGAAAATGTTCGCGGAAAAGGCCTGCTTTGTGCCTTTGATTTCCCCGATAAAGCCATGCGCGATGCTTTTATTCAAAAAGGACTTGAAAACAATGTAATGTTTTTGGGTTGTGGCAACCGCACCATCCGGTTCCGTCCGGCACTCTGCATCGAACAAAAACACATAGATGAAGGCCTCACGGTAATGGAAAAAATATTACCAAAGCTCTAAATATATACGTTGTTCAGGCTCCTATACCTGAACAACGTTTTTTCCCTT
>JASLGV010000311.1 GCA_030149995.1 Pedobacter sp. | reverse complement strand
AATTAACAACAGTCAGAAGAAATTGAATGTTGGGAGATCTGTTACGGCTTTTATAACCGGCACCCGGAAACTATATGATTTTGTGGATGACAATCCTTCTGTACGGGTAATGGATATTAGTTATGTAAATGATACCAGTATAATCCGCCAAAACCCTAAAGCCACGGCCATAAACAGCGCCATCGAGCTCGATTTAACGGGGCAGGTATGTGCAGATTCTATAGGTACTTACCAGTATTCCGGCATTGGCGGACAAATGGATTTTATCCGGGGTGCTTCCCTTTCTGAAGGTGGTAAACCGATCATTGCACTTCCTTCTCAAACCAATAAAGGCATTAGCCGGATTGTTCCGTTTTTAAAAGAAGGAGCAGGGGTTGTAACCACCAGGGGACACGTGCATTGGGTTGTTACCGAATATGGTATGGTAAACCTTTTTGGAAAAAGCTTAAAACAAAGGGCAAAAGCACTTACAGAAATTGCACATCCCAATCACCGGGAGCTATTGGAAAAAGCCTATTTTGAGCGTTTTTCATAAGTAGTCAATAGTCAGGTAGATAAACGATATATTATAAATATTTGAACGGCGGTACACATTAAAAAAAAGATTATGGGAAATATAAATACGGAAAGGTTCAGTACAAGAGCATCAGATTATGTAAAATATCGTCCGGGGTATCCGATTGATATCATTCATTATTTAGAAGGACATTGCCAGTTGGAAGCTGATTCAACAATTGTAGATGTAGGCGCCGGAACAGGTATTTCTTCGGCTTTGTTTCTGGATAGTGGTTATGGGGTAATTGCCATTGAACCGAATAATGAAATGCGCCACCAGGCAATTGAGCAGCTGGGAGATCATAAAGGCTTTAAGGCAAAAGCAGGAGCAGCAGAAGATACAGGACTGGAAAGTAAAAGTGTAGATTTGATTGTATCGGGACAGGCTTTTCACTGGTTCGACCGCGTTCGTACCAAGGCAGAGTTTAAAAGGATTTTAAAACCGGGTGGCATGGTGGCACTGTTGTGGAATGAACGGAAAGTTGTAACGCCTTTTGAGATAGCCTACGATGAACTGATTTTAAAACATGCTATTGATTATGTGAATGTAAACCACAGAAAGATCAATAAGGAAGATATTCAGGACTTCTTTTACCCGCAACTGGTGGAACTGAAAATATTTGAAAACAAGCAAATCCTGAATATGGAAGGATTGAAAGGACGTTTACAGTCTTCTTCTTATATGCCATTGCCGGTAGATCCGGATTATCAGGCTATGATAACAGACCTTAAAATTCTTTTTAACCAATACGAGCATTACGACCATGTAACCGTTCGGTACGATACAAAACTTTACGTAGGGCACTTGTAAGGTTTAGATTATAGGATGCACTTCAGCTCATTCAAGATTGCTAAATGGTCAGGGTAATAAACCTTAAAGTAACATTACCAGAACAACCGGCCTGTAGCCAATTGTTCTGGTAAAACAAGGTTATCGCTGTTTTTTCAACTCAATAACGGTTATTTCAGGCCAGATTCCAATGCGGCCCGAAAAACCAAGGAAACCAAATCCGCGGTTAATATGTAAATACCGGTTATGTTCTTTTTTAAGTCCGGCCCAATGCGGATACCTGTATTTTACAGGGCTCCATTTTATGCCGAAAGCTTCAATACCAAACTGCATACCATGCGTATGCCCTGAAAGGGTGAGCTGAATTTTTGAAGGAAACTCTTTTACCTGAGCATCCCAATGGGTAGGGTCGTGCGAAAGGAGTACTTTAAAATCATTTTCGCTGGTATGCGCGAGTGCTTTTTTTAAATCACCACGTTCGCCGAAACCAATGCCCCAGTTTTCTACGCCGGCCAGCACGATTTGTTCATTGCCTTTTGTAATGTTTACATGTGCATCGAGCAATAGTTTAAAACCCAATTTTGCATGGCTTTCTTTTAATTGTTGCAGGTTGGCCGCTTTTTCGGCTTCACCCGGCCATTTGATGTAATCGCCATAATCGTGGTTGCCCAAAATAGAAAACTGTCCGTATGGAGCCTTGATCTGTGAAAAATATTGTATCCAGGGTGTTATCTCTGTTGCCTGGTTGTTAACCAGATCGCCTGTAAAGACAAAAAGATCACTTTTTTGTGCATTAATCAGGTCTATACCTTTTTGTACAGCCTTTGCATTTGTAAAGCTACCGGCATGTACATCTGAAATTTGTGTAATGGTAAAACCGTCAAAAGCATCGGGCAGGTCATCAAAATACAAAGTATGCTTAATAACCCGGTAGGCATATTTTCCGCGCACAATTCCATAAATGAAAGTAACAACCGTTAGAGCAAACATGAGCAGGGCAAAATCAATCCAGTAAGTACTTCTGGAAAGCATTGCAAAGCTGTTGTTTCTGAAATAAACAACCACAGATCCGATTAACCGGTATGCATCTCCGGTAAGAAGAAAAAAGGTAAAGACCAGTTCCCCGACAAAAACAATTAGAAAGATGTGGGCTACAATCTGGAAAAAAGTATTCATCCCCTCGCGCCGGAGGGTTCTGATGCCATACATGAGGGCCGAAATGAGCAATACCGTACCAATCCAGAAACTGCTGGCAAACCAGGGTGTTTGGTTGATGGTAGCCAGGCCAGATAAAATATAGCCGTTTAAACAAAAGAAAAAAGCCGAAAAAAGTATAAAAGGAAGGAGATTTGATTTTCTGAGCATATTAAATTTTAAAATATATAACGGTTAATGACACTTATATGCACGAAAGGTTACAACAGAATATTTTTTTTGACCTTCTGCTGATGGTTTGAAAAGCGACCATAAACGCTGTTTTTAGAGTTTATTGCCTTGTAAGTGAGTTGTATGGATGTATATAGTGCCCCTAAACAAGGCTTTAAACAGAAAAACAAGCATCTCCAATTGGAATTTTTAAATTTCCATTCTTTTATTAGCTTTGTAAAAATATGCTATCCAAAAAAACAAAATATGCCATAAAGGCTTTAGTAGCGCTTGGTAAAAATGTAGAAAAACCACCTATGCAAATCTCTAAGATTGCAGAGGAGGAGCATATTCCTAAAAAATTCCTGGAGCAGATCTTGCTCGACTTGCGTAATGCAGGTTTCCTGTATAGTAAAAAAGGTGCCGGAGGCGGTTACAGCCTGAATAAAAAACCTGAAGATATCTTCCTGGTAAGTATTATGCGCATTACCGATGGACCTATTGCGATGGTACCTTGTGCCAGTCTGAATTTCTATCATAAATGCGATGAATGCGTAGATGAGGTAACCTGCGGTATCCGGAGTGCCTTTATTGACGTACGGGATGCAACCCTAAGAATTTTAACAGAAACCAGCATTGCCGATATTATTGCACGCGAGGATAAGCTTAAAACGCTGATTTAAAATTTTTTACTAAAAATAACGACTATTTCTATATACTTTGTATATTTGTTTTGTGAGACGGAATTTTAAAGCCATAAATATGTTTGTTAAACCCATGGGTTGTTGTTTTAAAACAGCAGGCTAAGGAGGTGCAAAATCATTTTAAGGTATAAAATAGATATGCTTCTCCACCCGGGGAAGCATTTTTTGAATAACAACAACAAACATATGATATGCAGAGTTTCAGAACAGAACTGGAAAATCCGGTAGTAGAAAAGGATATTATTGATCTGGAAAGTAAAATCAGGGCTTTCAGAGATGGTACCATTCACGAAGAAAAATTCAGAAGCCTGCGTTTGGCACGTGGCGTTTATGGCCAGCGGCAGCCAGGTGTTCAGATGGTGCGGATAAAATTACCTTTTGGAAAAGTAAGTTTTAAGCAATTGCTTCGTATTGCAGATATTGCAGAAACTTACGGAAGTGGAAACTTGCATCTCACCACCCGGCAGGATATTCAGATTCACTATGTGAGTCTTGATAAAACGCCCGAACTTTGGGCGCTTCTGGAAGCAGATGATGTTACACTACGCGAAGCCTGTGGCAATACTGTACGTAATGTAACGGCCTCGCCCAATGCCGGAATAGATGCCGGTGAGCCTTTTGATGTTTCACCCTATGCCCAGGCGACTTTTGCTTATTTTCTGCGCAATCCGATTTGCCAGGAAATGGGACGAAAAATAAAAATATCGTTTTCATCCAGCGAAAAAGATACTGCCTACAGTTACATTCACGATCTGGGATTTATTCCGAAGCTGCGTGCAGATGGTACCCGCGGTTTTAAAGTACTGTTTGCCGGTGGTTTGGGTGCCCAGCCTTTTTTGGCAAATGCAATAGAAGAGTTTTTACCTGAAGACCAGCTGATTCCCTTTATAGAATCTGTGCTAAGGGTTTTTGACCGCTACGGAGAACGCGCCAACCGGAATAAAGCCCGTTTAAAATACCTGGTTCAAAAACTCGGACTGGAAGAAGTACTTCGTTTGGTTGCGGCAGAACGTATTGCCAATAAAGTAAAGATCTATCAGATAAACCGGGAGGCGGTTCCACAACCACCTGCACCCGAAAAGCGCCGGTATGCCCCCGTTGAAATCGAAAATAAAGTACATTACCAGCATTGGCGCGCTACAAATGTAGTGGCACAAAAACAAGAAGGTTTTTTTGGCGTGTACATTAAAGTACAGGTAGGGGATATAAAGGCCGAACAAGCACGTGCATTTGTAGAGGCGGTTAGGCCTTATGTAGCCGACGAGATCAGGATTACCCAGAACCAGGGGCTGCTTTTAAAATTTGTGTATGAAGAGGCTTTACCTTCCTTATACCAGGCATTGAACCGCATAGGTTTCACTACGGCCGGTTTCGATAGCGTGGCCGATATTACAACCTGTCCGGGTACAGATACCTGTAATTTGGGTATTTCAAATTCGATGACACTGGCCGCGGTATTGGAAGAAGTTATCTATCAGGATTTTCCCGAGTTTATTTACGAAAAAAACATCAACATTAAAATAAGCGGTTGTATGAATTCGTGCGGTCAGCACGGCTTGGCCGAAATTGGTTTTCACGGAAGTTCTGTAAAAGCGGCAGGAAAAGTGGTTCCGGCGGTGCAGGTTATGTTGGGTGGGGGTACTGTTGGCGATGGCGTAGGGCGCGTAGCTGAACGGGTTATAAAAGTACCTTCAAAAAGAGCGACCCATGTTTTGCATTTTTTGCTGAACGATTTTAAGGAAAACAACCTGGAAGCAGAGAATTTCCAGCAGTATTACGAAAGAAAGGGGAAGGACTATTTTTACCAGTTGTTAAAACCTTTGGCTGATTTGACAAATCTCGAAGCAGCAGAGTTTGTTGACTGGGGACATGAAGAAAGCTTTGAAACAGCGATTGGCGTTGGCGAATGTGCCGGCGTGGTTATAGATCTGGTAACAACCCTTTTATTAGAAGCCAATGAGAAATTTGAGTGGGCACAGCAGTCGTTCGAAGCAGGTGCCTTTGCTGATGCGATATACCATGCCTACAGTGCACTGGTAAGTGCTGCAAAATCATTGCTACTCGATAAGGGCGTAAACAGCAGTACCCAGGCGGGGGTAATCCGCGAGTTTGATCTTCATTACATAGAAAACGGGGCATTTGAATTGCCGGGCAGTTTCGCTGAACTGGTTTTGGCCATTAACCAGAATGAACCGACA
>JASLGV010000282.1 GCA_030149995.1 Pedobacter sp. | reverse complement strand
TAACATTACCCATCATATTCATTTTTCTAACGGCTTGTATAAGTGGAAATGAAGAAGAAAACAACAAAAAAGTTGATTCTAAAAATCCGGTAACCAACAAAAAAGAAAATTTAAACATTAGTATTTTACTTGATCTCTCCGATCGGATCGATCCAATAAAAAATGCGAATCCTTCAATGGAATTTTATTCCAGAGATTTAGGCTACATAGAATCAATTAGCAAAAGTTTTGAAACACATTTAAGATCAAAACCAATCATACAAAATAATGACCAGATTCAAATCTACTTTGAACCGGAACCTTTAAGTCCAGAAATCAATAATTTAGCTAAGAATCTTAAGTTATCTTTTACAAAAGATAATACGACCAAAGAGAAAATCTTAAAAATATCTTCGCAGTATCATACCACTTCTAAGGAGATATACGAACTGGCTATTAAAAATAAAAAATACGTAGGTTCAGATATTTGGAGCTTTTTCAAAAATAAAGTTAAAGACTATTGTATCAAAGCAAACCACAGAAATATCCTATTTATTTTAACTGATGGATATATGTTTCATCAAGACTCCAAATTTAATGAAGGAAATAAGAGCTCTTATATTACGCCGCAACTCATAAAAACTCTAAACCTTAACAAGCCAAATTATAAAAGCTTGATACAAAAAAATGGATATGGATTTATTAAAGCAACTACAGACTTAAATAATCTCGAGATAGTTATCTTAGGTATTAATCCGTCTAAAAAAAATCCTTTTGAAAATGACGTTATTAATGAATACTGGAGCAATTGGTTTAAGGAAATGAAAGTGAAAAATTATATTATAAAACAAGCCGACCTACCCTCTAATCTGGATCAGGTTATTCAAAGGTATATTAATCCATAATATTCGGAGCAATATAAAAAGAATGATCATGCGGATGAGAAAGGGCATTTCAATTGTTTTGTCATTAGTATTTTGTTTATCCTGTATAGATGATAAAAACCATAATCCTATTGATGACCTCAAAAATCAAACCTTTGTTGCGAAAGTGATTCGGATTATTGATGGAGATACGATGGAAATTCTTTACAAAGACAGGGCTGTAAAAATACGTTTGGCACATATCGATAGCCCGGAAGCAAGAGGGGCACAACCTTTTGGTAGCCAGGCTAAAAAAACCCTGTCAGATTTATGTTTCGGGCAACAGGTTACTGTTTATGGCCAGCAGTACGACCGCTATAAAAGATTAATCGCTGTGATTATAAACCCTAAAAAACAAAACGTAAACCAGGAAATGATTCGGTTGGGTATGGCCTGGCATTTTAAAAAATACTCAACCGATCCGGTTTATGCTGCATTAGAAATTGAAGCCCGCGGCAACAAAACAGGACTTTGGCAAGACAACAACCCCATCCCGCCCTGGGAATGGCAAAAAGTCAAACACCATCAGAAATAACACTACCTTTCTGATTCTCTGTTCGTACCTTTGAAGAAAATATTCTTGTTAAAATGAAAAAAACAATTGGTATCTGCTGGTTCCGTCGCGATTTACGTTTAGAAGATAACGCTGCATTCTATTACGCTTTAAAAAGCGGCAATCCGGTACTACCCTTGTTTATTTTCGACCGGAATATTCTCGATAAGCTCCCCGAGAAGGATGCAAGGGTAACATTCATTTATCAGACTATTGAAAGCCTGAAAAAGCAACTTCAGGATCATGGTTCTGATCTGTTGGTTAAATATGGAACACCAGAGCAGGTATGGCCGGAAATCTTAAATACGTATCAGGTAAAAGAGGTTTATGCCAACCATGATTATGAACCTGATGCGCTTGAACGTGATGATAACATGGCTGAATTCCTAACCAGTGAGCAGATAGCCTTCAAAACGTATAAGGATCAGGTTATTTTTGAAAAAAATGAGATTTTAAAAGCCGATAAAACACCTTATACCGTGTTTACGCCATTTTATAAACAATGGCTGGCTAAGCTGAATAACTTTTATACAAAAGCGTATCCGACAGAAAAATATTTTAAAAACCTCCTGCCAACAGATTCTTTTCCGATCCCGGGCTTAACAGAAATGGGCTTTGAAAAAAGTACCTTATCTTTTCCAGAAATAAGCTATAAAAGTAAGCTCGGGCAGTATGCCAACGAAAGAGATTTTCCGGCCCTGGATGGAACAACCCATATTGGCCTGCACCTGCGCTTTGGTACGTTAAGCATCCGTAAAGCCGTTGCCGATGCCATCAAAGCCAAATCAAATGTATGGTTGTCTGAACTGGCCTGGCGCGAATTTTATATGTTCATCATCTGGCATTTTCCTCACTCGGCTTATAACGCCTTTAAAAAACAATACGACCAAATAAAATGGCGCAACAACGAAGTGGAGTTTGAGGCCTGGTGTAGCGGAAATACCGGCTACCCTATTGTAGATGCCGGTATGCGGCAGCTTAATGAAACAGGCTGGATGCACAACCGTGTCAGAATGATTGTTGCAAGCTTTTTAACCAAACATTTGCTGATCGACTGGCGTTGGGGCGAAGCATACTTTGCGGAGAAGTTACTGGATTATGAGCTGGCCAGTAATGTAGGTGGATGGCAATGGGCTGCAGGATCAGGAAATGATGCAGCTCCATATTTCAGGGTTTTTAATCCGGAATTGCAAACGAAAAAATTCGATCCGAAGTTTGAATATATTAAAAAATGGGTACCGGAGTTTGGCACAAAAAAATATGCCCAACCAATTGTTGAGCATACTTTTGCAAGAGAAAGAGTTTTAAGTGTTTTTAAAGAAGCGTTGTCTAATTCGTAACACTTACAATTTCAACATCAAAATCTAATACCGCGTTGGCAGGAACAGAGCCATGGGTATTTGGTCCATATGCAAGATCTGAAGGAATGATTAATCTCATTTTTGTCCCTGCATTACGTTTTACCAAAACACCCCATCCGGAGATTAGTCCGTTTAAAGCAGTAGAAAACGTTCCGTCTGTAGAAGAGTCAAATACCGTTCCATCTAATAATCTACCGGTATACTTAAGTGTTACGGTACTTTCTTTATCATCAATTATAGTTCCGGTTCCAACAGTATTTACTACGTAGTATACCCTTGATGGATCTTTTTCAGCTGTAATGCCTTTAGCCGTCAGAAAATTTTTGATTTTTGCATCATCAAACTCCCATTGCTTTTTATAT
>JASLGV010000045.1 GCA_030149995.1 Pedobacter sp. | reverse complement strand
TATAACCATCGCTGGTTTTAAAATAACTGACCGTTAGTTCCCTGCTGCCACCAGGCAAATCAACCACGGCTTTCAGGCTGCCTTCATTTTTTAATTTAAAAGGCTGAATATGAATATGCTGTTTAAACTCCAGCCCTTTTTTACCATTCCATTTGTAAATGGCCTCTTTGGCACACCAGCATACATACAAACCGTCTGTATTATCGCCCACTTGTTTTTGAGCAAGTTCTATATCACTTAAAAACTTATGTTTGATACTTTTTATTTTATGTTTAATCAACTCAATATCAACACCAACAAAAAATTTACGGCTAATCATTACCGCAGCATAATCATACGAATGACTTAGCGATATATGATAATCTGAATTAACCAGATAAGGCTTTCCATGCTCATCAAACTGGCAATCGATATAGGCATCGGTTTGCAGCATGGTTCTGAGCAAAAGTCTTGTACTTAACCAATGCAGTAAGCGTTTTCCATTGTTAAAAGAAGATATGATATCAAGTTCGTGCTGTTTAAGCTGTAATCCGGCCAACAGTTCGGCTTCTGTTTCCTCAATTTTCCAAATGGCTAAAATTGATTCCGCATCAATGTTTTTATTGTAAACGACGGGCATTTATAAATTGGGATTTATATGCAACATTATCTTAAATAAATTGATAATTTAGGGCAAAAATAAGCATAAAAATGATATTATCTGACAAAAGGATTTTAGAAGAGATTGATAAGGGAACCATCATTATAGAACCTTTTAAGCGCTCGAGCCTTGGAACAAACTCGTACGACGTACATTTAGGCAAATACCTGGCTACCTATAAGAGCCAGATTCTGGATGCAAAAAAGCATAATGAAATTGAACATTTTGAAATTCCTAAAGAAGGTTATATCCTGCACCCGGGTATTTTGTACCTCGGCGTTACACTTGAATATACAGAAACCCACCACCACGTACCATTTTTAGAAGGAAAAAGCAGTACAGGCCGGCTCGGAATTGACATCCATGCCACCGCAGGCAAAGGAGATGTGGGCTTCTGTAACACCTGGACACTGGAAATTTCTGTTGCACAACCGGTACGCATTTATGCCGGTATGCCTATCGGGCAGTTAATTTACTTTTCGGTAGATGGAAATATAGAAACACTCTACAATTCCAAAGGAAACGCAAAGTACAACAACAAAACCACCAAGCCGGTAGAAAGCATGATGTGGAAGAACACATTTTAAACTAATTTATCTGGACTTCATTAAATTATGTCTCATGTTTTGTATCTTGAGACATAATTAACCAAACTAAAATGAAGTCAAAAAAGATCTTAATTTCTGCTGTTATATTGCTGGGAATAGGCTTTACCGCCTTTAAAATGGATAACGATCCTTTTTCCCAGCTTTTAAAAAAGCTCGAAGACTACACCAATAAATACCCCCAGGAAAAGGTCTATCTCCAGTTAGACAAACCTTATTACGCAATCGGAGATGATGTTTGGTTTAAAGCATACACCTTAAATACCAAAACACAGGCACCTTCCGAGATCAGTAAGATTCTTTACGTAGAACTCATTAACGAAAAAGATTCCGTTAAACAAAAATTAAAACTCCCTCTGATGGGGGGCATCACCTGGGGCGACTTTAAGTTACCGGATTCCCTTACGGAAGGCAATTACAGGATAAGGGCATATACCAATTACATGCGTAATTTCGGAACGGATTTTTTCTTCGATAAAACCATTAAAATTGGCAACAGCTGGGCCAATCAGGTTTTTACCAAAACAACCTATAATTACAGCCGCGAAAATAATACGGATAAAGTAGCTGCAACCATCCACTTTGAGAATAAAAACGGTATTGCCTATAAACAAAATGATGTATCATACGAGGTACAACTCGATTTTAAGACCATTGAAAAAGGCCGGGCAAAAACAAATCTCTCGGGCGATGTAGAGATAAACTTTAGAAATAATACGTTAGCCAGTAATAAAAAAGGTAAAATCCTGGCAACCATTACGCTTGATAATAAAGAAAAAATAACCAAATCAATTCCAATAACCGCAACTTCAAACGACATTGATGTACAGTTTATGCCCGAAGGTGGAAACCTGGTAGAAGGTCTACCACAAAAAGTGGCCTTTAAAGCAATTAATGCTGCCGGTATTGGCGAACCCATAAAAGGTATTCTTACAGATGAAAATGGCAGTGTTTTAACCAATTTTGAAACTGATTTTGCCGGGATGGGCAATTTTATCTTTAACTTTTTAGCCGAAAAAACCTATCTGGCTAAAATTAGATTCCAGGATGGTTCTCAGAAAGAACTTAAATTACCTCCGGTACTGAAAAAAGGTTATGCCATCACCATTAACAATCTGGACACGGGAAAAGTGATGGTAAAGATAATGGCCAGCGAAAACATGGTAACCGGAGAAGAGCTGAAAATTGTAGCCCAGCAAGGCGGAAATGTATATTACGCATCAAAAGCCAAGATGGATAAACAGGTTTTAATAGCCAATATCCCTAAAAAGCAACTTCCAACGGGCATTACTCAGTTTACCCTCTTCTCTGGCGACAACCAGCCTATTGCTGAACGCCTGATTTTTATAAAAAATCCAAGTGAGTTCATTAATCTGTCAGTTAACGAGGCAGGCATTTCAAAAAATAAACAATCCAAAACCAATATTGCTTTTACGGCTCAGGGGGATCAAGCCCCGGTAATGGGAAGCTTTTCAGTATCGGTTACCAATTCAAATAAAGTTATTCCCGACGAAAACAACGAAAGTAACATCCTTACATCTCTGTTGCTTACTTCCGACCTGATGGGCTACGTTGAAAAACCCAATCACTATTTTCTGGATAACGATCTGAAAACACAACGTGAGCTTGACAACCTCTTGCTCACCCAGGGCTGGAGAAGATTTTTATGGAAAAACATCATCAATAATCAGGCTCCCAATATTACCTTCAAACCAGAAGAATCCATTACTATAAGCGGTACCA
>JASLGV010000218.1 GCA_030149995.1 Pedobacter sp. | reverse complement strand
GGCGTTTTTCCTGGTGCAAGCAGGTTTTTGCCGGTATCGGTAATAAGCGACCAGTTGTTGTGTTTACCGGATCCGTTGATACCTGCGTATGGTTTTTCGTGTAAAAGTACTCTGAAATGGTGACGACGGGCTACTTTTTCCATTAAATCCATCAACAACTGATTGTGATCGATTGCCAGGTTGATTTCTTCGTAAATAGGCGCACATTCAAACTGAGAAGGCGCAACCTCGTTGTGACGGGTTTTTAAAGGAATCCCCAATTTAATGGCTTCATTTTCGAAATCAACCATGTAGGTAAATACACGTTCCGGAATGGAACCAAAATAATGATCTTCCAGCTGTTGGCCTTTTGCAGACATATGACCGAAAAGAGTACGGCCCGTTAATAATAAATCCGGACGCGCATTATAAAGTGATTCGTCTACCAGGAAATATTCCTGCTCAATACCCAGTGATGCATTTACTTTTGTAATGCTTTTATCAAAGAACTGACAAACATCTACAGCTGCTTTATCAAGAGCTGAAAGGGCTTTTAATAATGGCGCTTTATAATCTAAAGCTTCGCCGGTATAAGAAACAAAAACAGTTGGAATACAAAGCGTTTTACCAGCTTTGCTTTCCATAATGAAAGCAGGTGATGAAGGATCCCATGCCGTGTAGCCACGTGCTTCAAATGTATTACGAATACCACCGTTAGGGAAACTTGAAGCATCTGGTTCTTGTTGTACCAATGCACTTCCGGCAAATTTTTCAATGGCACCATCGCCGCTTGGCTCAAAGAAAGAATCGTGCTTTTCTGCTGTTGTACCAGTTAAAGGCTGAAACCAGTGTGTATAGTGGGTAGCACCTTTTGCCATGGCCCATGCTTTCATGGCATTGGCAATTTGATTTGCGTCGTCCTGATTGATTAATTCGCCCTGATTGATGGAAGAAATTAATTTTTCATATACATCTTTTGATAAGAAATCTCTCATTTTTCTCTTATCAAATACATTTGAGCCGTAAAAGTCTGAAATTTTTGCAGAGGGTGATTTAACTTCTGGTGAAATTCTGTTTTGAGCCTCTTTTAGTGCGATGGTCCTTAAGCTTTTCATTTAATTAATTAAAATTTTTATCAAAAGTATGATATTTTATTCTTTTTAGTATCTATAATTCGGTAAAAACTTTAAAAAATATGAAAAATGTAATTATAAAAGTGTTTTTTGTGGCTGTTTTTAAGTTTTTGCAATGTTTTGGTGTTTTAACTTTATTTTATGGAAATATGCCAGGGCCTGCATCATGGTAAAAAAACTAAAAGCTATGTTTAACTCATCATTCAATGTTTACAAAACCGAGTGGCTCGATCTTGTATTTTCTGACAGAAACAAAAATTATGGTGCATACATGTTAAGAGCTGAATCAGGCCGAACGCTTATCAAAGCGCTCTTAATTGGAAGTAGCTTATTTATATTGCTTTTTGTTTCTCCTTTTTTGTATGCCAGGCTATTTCCTAAACCCGTGGAAGATACGGCGAAGGTGATTGAATTGTCTGATCCGACCATCTATCAGGTTAAAAAGCCGGAAGTTCCGGAAAAGGTAGCAGCACCCAAAACAGCTGCAGAACCTGTAAAGGCCAAAACAGTTAACATGGTATCGAAAATCGTGGTAACAAATGAACCTGTATTGCAGGATCCGCCAACGGTAAACGAGCTTAAAGACGCCGTTGTTAGCAATAAAACACAAGATGGTGAAGCTAATCCAAACCTGGTTGTTGCCGAAACATCTGCTAAAGGTGGAAATGGCAGCGGACTGGAAGAAAAGGCCGGAACAGGTACAACAGACAATGAAATAATTATGGCGGCAGAGGCTGATGAATATCCTGAATTTGCAGGGGGGATGAAAGCCTGGTCAAAATACATTCAGCGTAATCTTAATTATCCTTCAAAAGCCCAGGAGGAAGGTATACAGGGGAAAGTGTTTATCAGTTTTGTGGTAGAAAGAGATGGTTCTATTACCGATGTTAAAGTTTTAAGAGGCATTGGCGCCGGTTGTGATGAAGAAGCCGCACGTGTAATTCAAAAATCACCAAAATGGAAACCTGGTAAAAACCGGGGAACACCGGTTAGGGTACGGTATAATTTACCGATCGACTTTACCATCTTTTAATGCAGGCAGGCGAGTGGTGATAAACATCTGCCGCAATAATATATACTTACAAGATGTCTGTAAAATAAACAGCCGCTCCTCGGAGCGGCTGTTTTATATAAAGAGTTTATTATTTCGAGTGGTTTTCAACCCATTTTCTGGCATTTACAAATGCTTCCATCCAGGGCGATACTTCGTCTTTACGGCCTTTTGGATAGTTGGCCCAATGCCATTGAAACAACGAACGTTCAATGTGCGGCATCATCACCAGGTGACGGCCTGTAGCATCGCACATCATTGCTGTATTGTAGTCAGATCCATTCGGACTCGCCGGATAGCTTTCGTAAGCATATTTGGCAACAATGCTGTATTGATCTTCGCTATATGGT
>JASLGV010000199.1 GCA_030149995.1 Pedobacter sp. | reverse complement strand
GCAAAACGGAAAGATTGAATTTAGGCTCAATGGGGTATTAACTGCGCAAGAAGATTTTAATTCCGAACATTGGAAAGCGGCCGTTGCCAGCAGCGGTTTTAAAGATTTTCCGGAATTTGGGAAACAGGTAAAAGGACACATTGCACTGCAAGATTGGAACAAAGGTATTTCTTTTAAAAATATGAAGATCCGGGAACTATAGCGGGGTTTGCAACCAGCCAGGCATGAAAGCGGATATTAAATAATCCGGAGGTTTTTAAAGCGCAGTTCGTCCAGTTTTGGATCGTTACTGGGAAGTTCGGTTACCATCACATCAGCCTGTTGAAGATCACATACTACAAAAGGTTCGTTGGTGCCTATTTTTTTGCTGTTGCTCAAAACAACAACGGTTTTGGAGCTTTGTAGCATGGCCTTTTTTACGGCACCATCTTCTCTCATGCTCGCAGTGATGCCGAAATCTTTCGAAATTGCACAGGTGCCCATCAGGTAAAGATCGGCTACAAATTCCCGGGCTTCCTCACAGGTTCTGGCCCCCGTATTGGTCTGGGTATTCCGGTCGTAATTGCCGCCAAGCACAATCAGCTCGATGTTTCGAAACTGGGCAAGTAAAGGAACCAGAGCCATGTTGTTTGTGATAATTCTGAGAGCGGCATTACTGGGCAGGCGTTGAGCAACTGCACACACGGTGGTTCCGCCATCCATAAAGATGCTCATGCCCGGTTTCAGTAAAGGCTGAACCTTGAGGGCAATTACCTCTTTTTCGGTTGTGTTAAAATCAACACGATCCTGGAACGCAAGCGGGTTTTTCTCACGCGAGATGGCACCCCCTCTAACTTTTGATAAAAGGCCGTTCTCATGCAGGTAGTCGATATCCCGGCGTATGGTATCTTCAGAAACAGATAAATCAGCCGACATCTGAGCATAGGTAACCGTACCTGTGCTCTTTAAACTGGAGATGATGTGCTCGAACCGTTTTTCTCTAATCATTGCTGGCAAATATACTCCTTTCAGCCGTTGCATAAAACCCCGATGCCATTAAATTACAGTGGTATTAGACTATATCCAGAATTTGTCTGTGATTTTAATCCTGCAAATTACAGCGTAAGTACATGCTTGCTCAGATGTGTAGATTAATTGTTGGTGTGACAGAAAATTGTAAAATCTCAGATACCATGTGCTTAATTAATGCAATCAGCAGGGTTTTTAACTTATATTTTTGCTATAATTTGCAAAATTGCATCAATTTGCATTGATTTGCGAAATGGAAAGTAACCAAATAACAGTACAGGCAAAAAAAGCAACACAATATATATTTCTGGTTTGCGGTTTTGCACTCTCCAGCTGGGCACCCATGGTACCTTTTGCAAAAGAACGTCTACAGCTGAACGATGGGAGCCTCGGGCTGCTTTTGCTGCTGTTGGGAGCAGGCGCCATTTCAATGATGCCGCTTAGCGGATACCTTTCTAAACTTTATGGTACACGGGTTATTATACTAATTTCAGGGCTCATTGCGGCTGTGTTTCTCCCTGTTTTGTTGTTGATGCCCAATCCCTGGACAATGGGTGCGGCACTTTTTGTATTCGGTGCGGGAATAGGCGTAATTGATGTAGCCATGAATTCTCATGGTATTCATGTACAGAATAAGTATGGGCGCCCGATTATGTCTTCTTTACATGGTCTTTTTAGTGTGGGTGGCTTATGTGGTTCGCTGGGACTGGGTTTGCTGATGAGGCTGGGCCTTAATCCCTTAATGGCCGCCGTTTCCATCTCGATTCTGCTTATTCTTATCCTGATCTGGAAATACCCCTCGCTTTTTACCAAAGAACAGGAAGGGCATGAAACAGACCATCATACACACGAAGCCGGTAAGATAAAATCAAAGTTTGGCTGGTTAAGTGCCCGGGTAATTTTTCTGGGGGCTGCCTGTTTTGCCGTTTTCCTTTCGGAAGGAGCCATGCTCGATTGGAGTGCACTTTTTTTAAAGGAAAACCGGGGGGTAGATGCTGCATTTGCCGGTGTTGGTTATGCCACTTTCTCAATAGCCATGGCTTCCATGCGACTTTTGGGCGATCGGATCGTTGAACGCTTTAGCGGTAAAACAGTGGTAATTGGCGGTGGCCTTTTGGCTGCCCTGGGTATTTTTATTGCGGTGGCCACTCCTTGGATTCCGGTTACGCTTTTAGGTTTTGTGCTTCTTGGGGTAGGTGCGGCAAACATCGTTCCTGTCTTCTTTAGCGAAGGCGGGCGGCTTAAAGGAATTCCCGCCTCGGTGGCCATTCCGGCCATCAGCACCATGGGATATGCAGGGCAGCTGGCCGGGCCCGCACTGCTTGGCTTTATTGCCTACCACTTTTCGTTAACCATTGCGCTCACCTTTACAGGCGTATTGCTTTTAAGCGTTGCGCTCAGTTACGCATTCAGAAAATCCGGTGTTTAACCAAAACCTTTAAACCAGAAATAAGAACATCATATACTATTTAGATAAATAAAATGAAAAGAAGAGACGCATTGAAGAATGTTGCACTCCTGCTGGGAGGGGCAATTTCAGCCACAACGATGGGGGTTCTGTTCGAGAGTTTTACAGTTCCGTCAACCACAGGAGAGCAGGTTCGTTTTTCTCCCGACGATAAGAAATTACTGGCAGATTTTGCAGACATCATCATTCCGGCAACCAAAGGTTCGGGCGGGGCAAAGCTTGCTGGTTTGGGCAAGTTTATTCCGATGATGATTGCAGATTGTTATCCCGAAAAAGAAAGACTGGCATTTTATCAGGGGCTGCTTGAGTTTCGGAAAAAAGCAATCCGCGAATACAAAAAGGATTTTACACTCATGACCCTTGCAGAAAAAAACCGCTATGTAGGAAATATCCGCGAAGGGGTGATTGCCGAACGAACCAACAGAACGGCAGGTGCAAACCCCTTAACTACCTTTTTTATTGTTGGGCGTGACCTCACCCTGCTTGGCTATTTCTCTTCGGAAATTGGCTGCACACAGGCAAGAGCCTATGTACAGATACCGGGCCGGTATGATGGTTCTGCACCCTTAAAACCAGGTCAGAAATCCTGGGCTACCTAAAGTCAATTATAAACAACTAACAAAACATCATGAACATAAACACAAATCTAAAGGCCGAAAACACCTACGATGCCATTGTAGTAGGTTCGGGGATCAGTGGCGGATGGGCAGCAAAGGAATTAACCGAAAAAGGACTCCGCGTACTTATGCTCGAACGCGGCGAAAACATAGAACATATTAAGGATTACGAAAGTGCCATGAAAAATCCCTGGGAGTTTAAACATGCAGGGCGCCTAACAGAAGAACAAAAAAGAACCCATCCCGTTCAAAAAAGAGATTATCCTTTTCAGGAGGCCAATGCCAAGTGGTGGGTAAACGACCTGGAATGTCCTTATACAGAAGATAAGCGGTTCGACTGGTACAGAGGTTTTCATGTTGGCGGAAAATCGCTGATGTGGGGGCGTCAGAGCTACCGTTTTGGCCAAACGAATTTCGAAGACAATGCTAAAGACGGGTATGGTGCCGACTGGCCCATTCGCTATGAAGACCTGGCACCCTGGTATGATTATGCAGAAAAGTTTGCCGGCATCAGCGGATCGAAAGAAAACTGGCCATTATGTCCAGATGGAAGCTTTCTGCCGCCCATGGATCTGAACATTGTAGAAAAAACCGTAAAAAAGCGGATCGAAGAAAAATACAACCGCGAGCGGATTATGATGATTGGCCGGGTAGCAAACCTAACCGTACCACACAAAGGTCGTGGCAATTGCCAGTACCGCGATCTGTGCAGCCGGGGCTGTCCGTTTGGTGCCTATTTTAGTACCCAGTCTTCAACTTTACCAGCTGCTGTAGCCACCAACAGGCTTACCTTGCGACCTTATTCAATCGTAAATCACATTCTCTACGATAAGGATACCAAAAAGGCAAAAGGCGTAATGGTAATCGATGCGCAAACGAACCAGACGATGGAGTTTTATGCACGGATTATTTTTGTAAACGGCTCTACGCTGGGATCTACTTTTATTTTGCTTAACTCCACTT
This sequence comes from Pedobacter sp., assembly GCA_030149995.1. GTDB lineage: Bacteria > Bacteroidota > Bacteroidia > Sphingobacteriales > Sphingobacteriaceae > Pedobacter. The sequence goes on along the minus strand of JASLGV010000199.1, from coordinate 3,193 downwards.
CTGAGGCACATCCCAATGGCCTTGGCAATGGCAGTTTACAACTGGGGCACAACCTGATGGATCACCATTTCAGGTGTGGGGCATCTGGAGAAGCACCTGGTTTTGAAGATAAATATACCTATGGACGCCGGGCAAACGGAATTTACATTCCACGTTACCAGAACATTGGAAATGATAAAAGAGATTACCTGCGCGGATTTGGTTACCAGGGAGGTGCCAGCCGGGAGAACTGGCAGAGCGATGTGGCCGAACTGGCATTTGGTGCAAACCTGAAAGAAAAAATGACCAAACCGGGTAAATGGACCATTGGCCTGGGTGGTTTTGGAGAGATGCTGCCTTATTATGAGAATAAGGTTTACATCGATCACTCTAAAAAAGACAAATGGGGGCAGCCGGTACTGGCAATTGATTGCGAGTACAAGGAAAATGAGAAAAAAATGCGCAAGGATATGATGAACGATGCCGCAGAAATGCTGGAAGCAGCCGGAATGAAGAATGTGCACACGTTTGATGCAGATTGTTACCCGGGCATGGCGATCCACGAAATGGGAACAGCCAGAATGGGTAAAGATCCGAAAACCTCTGTATTGAACAAATGGAACCAGATGCACGAAGTGAGCAACGTATTTGTAACCGATGGTTCCTGCATGCCTTCTATTGCCTGCCAGAATCCTTCCTTAACATTTATGGCGTTAACTGCCCGTGCTGCTGATTATGCCGTTAAAGAATTAAAGAAAAATAACCTTTAAAAAGGAAATGGTAACAGGTATCTGGTGTTAAAACCGATGCTTTAAACCATAAATCCGATTGTTATAAAATGAAAAGAAAATTAAGAATGGGAATGATTGGGGGAGGAAAGGATGCTTTTATAGGTGCCATCCACCGTTTGGCAGCCAATATGGATGGGCTTATAGAACTTTCTTGCGGTGCTTTGAGTATAGACCCCATAGTTGCAATAGAATCGGGTAAATCTTTATTTCTTCCGGAGGATCGGATTTACACCGATTATGCAGAAATGATTAAGGCAGAAAGTCTGAAACCTGCCAATGAACGGATTGATTTTGTTACCATTGTTACCCCCAATTTTGCCCACTTCGATCCGGCTATGATGGCCCTTGAGCACGGTTTCCATGTGGTGATCGAAAAACCCATAGCGCTGAACCTGGAACAGGCAAGGCAACTTCAGCAAAAAGTGGAAGAAACCGGATTGCTGTTGTGCCTGATGCATACCTACTCTGGCTATCCGATGGTTAAGCAGGCCCGGAGCATGGTAAAAGAAGAAGTATTGGGTAAGATCAGGAAAGTAGTAGTTCAATATCCGCAAGGCTGGCTAAGCCGGCTCAGCGAACAAGAGGGAAATGCCCAGGCCACCTGGCGTACCGATCCGGCTAAAAGTGGAAAAAGCGGCTGTATGGGCGATATAGGTACCCATGCGGCACATCTGGCCGAATATGTTACAGGACTGCAAATTTCTGAGGTCTGTGCAGATCTGAATACGGTTGTAGAAGGAAGACGCTTAGACGATGATGGAAATGTACTGCTCCGTTTTTCCAATGGAGCAAATGGTGTACTGATTGCCAGTCAGGTAGCAGCAGGAGAAGAAAATGCCCTGCAAATTCAGGTTTATGGAGAAAAAGGCGGCCTTGAATGGAAACAAGCAGAACCGAACACCCTTTGGCTGAAAATGCTCGATGCGCCTGCCAGTCTTTACCGGGCGGGATCTGCCTACCTTGCCCAGGAAGCCAAACTTAATTCGCGTACCCCTGCCGGGCACCCCGAAGGATATATTGAGGCATTTGCCAATATCTACCGGAATTTTGCCGGAGCGGTGATTGCACAGTCATCATCAGATAGAAAAGAAATATCATGGGATTTTCCTCAGGTGGCCGACGGGCTAAGGGGCATGCAGTTTATTGAAACGGTGATTGAATCCAATCGTTCATCGCAAAAATGGACTGCTTTTATAAACCAGTAATTAACAAAAACACATACACAATGAAAAGAACAATTTTAGCTTTAGGTGCATTGGTTATACTAATGACCTCCTTTTTAAACGCCGATGGGGCAAGGGATAAATATAAGGAATCCATCACCCTATCGGCAGGTACATTGTACCAGGCAAGTGCCGGCGAACGCCTGATTAACAAGTCTGACTGTATGGGCTGCCACAATAAAGTGAATAAGATTATTGGCCCCTCTTACGCGGAGATTGCCCTGAAATATAAACCAACTGAAAAGAATATAAACGGGCTGGCCGATAAGATCATCAAAGGCGGAACAGGTGTTTGGGGAACAATGCCCATGACCGCGCATCCGACAATGAAGAAGGAAGATGCGGTTTTAATGGTTAAATATATCCTGTCTGTAAAGAAATAATAAGCTGCTTAGCTGCAGCATGTAAGAATTGGTTAGTAGGGGCCGGGACTGGTTTTAGTAGACTTTGTTCTTCCCGGCACCCTTTTTTAAATAATCCACATGAATAAATTTATCCGGTTCAGATTATCTTCAATGATGTTTATGGAGTTCTTTATCTGGGGCTCCTGGTTTGTAACATTGGGCACTTTTCTGAATGCGAACCTGCAGGCCTCGGGTGCTGCATCCGCTTCGGTATTTGGAACCCAATCCTGGGGTGCAATTGTGGCTCCTTTTATTGTTGGCTTAATTGCCGACAGGTATTTTAATGCAGAAAGAATTCTGGCCGTGCTGCATTTGTTGGGTGGCGTGCTTATGTATATGATGTACACAACTCAGCACATCGGGCAGTTTTACCCTTATGTACTGGCTTACATGATCCTCTTTATGCCAACCCTGTCTCTGGTCAACTCCATTGCATTTAACCAGTTGGCCGATCCGGAGCGGGAGTTTGCAAAAATCAGGGTATGGGGCACCATTGGCTGGATTGTAGCAGGTGTTGTAATCAGTTTTGTATTTCAATGGGATGCCAATGCGAACATTGCAAAGGGCTTGTTGAAGTTTACCTTCCTCCTGGCAAGTATCGGTTCCTTTTTACTGGCGGCCTTTAGTCTGCTACTGCCTGAAACACCTCCAAAAGTAAGCCGGAAGGCAAAGGTAAATGTAGGCGAACTGTTGGGAATTGATGCCTTTAAAATGCTGAAGGATAAAAACTTTTTGTTTTTTTTCATATCTGCTATTCTTATTTGCATTCCGCTGGCCTTTTATTATCAGAATGCGG
>JASLGV010000198.1 GCA_030149995.1 Pedobacter sp. | reverse complement strand
GTTATGAATAGAAACCTGTCAGGTTTGAGGAAGCAGGTTTACCCAATCATTCTTTCTATCTTGCTGTAACAACAGCGAAATGAAAAAATTAACCTCCGGGATCTTAAAGACCAAGCAACATTTTGAAATTCTGGATGGATTACGTGGAATTGCCGCGCTTTCCATTGTGGTATTCCATTTTATGGAATGGGTTTACACCGATTACAGTAAAAATTTTATTGGTCATGGTTTTCTCGCTGTCGATTTCTTTTTCTGTTTATCAGGCTTTGTTATAGCTTACGCTTACGACGACCGTATTGAAAAGACATCCGTAGCAACGTTTTTTAAAAAAAGAATTATTCGCCTGCATCCAATGGTTCTCATAGGTACGGTATTGGGTTTACTTGGCCTTTTATTGGATCCTTTTGCCGGGCATTTGGAATATAGTTCCGGCAGGCTCATCCTGATTTTTATTTGTTCTGTCTTACTCATACCATTCCCGGTAATGGGCGACCGTGCATTTAATCTTTTCGGATTGAATGCCCCGGCATGGTCTTTATTCTGGGAATACATATTCAATATATTGTACGCCTGGTTCCTGCATAAAATCCATCGCCGTTATTTGATGTTACTGGCCATATTGGCAGCTGTTGTACTTTGTTTTGCAGGGTTCAAGGCCGGGGGCCTATCAGGCGGCTGGAGCAGGGATAATTTCTGGGATGGTGGGGCACGCATCTTTTTTTCATTTCTGGCCGGAATGCTGATTTACCGTTTTAACTGGATCATCAAAACCAAAACAGGCTTCGCTGGTCTTTCTTTATTGTTAATATTGGCCTTCTGTATGCCTTCTTTTAATAAGTATACCTGGATTGCAGAATTGCTGGTCATCCTGCTTTATTTTCCAATAGTGGTTGCATTGGGAGCCGGTAGCGTTGTGGGTGGAAAACTTAAAAAACTTTGCGTCTTTTTAGGCGAAATATCTTATCCGCTGTATTTAACGCATTATGCTGTAATCTGGATATTTGGTAACTACCTGGGTAAGTATAAACCGGCACATGCAGCGCTGGCATGGGTAATTCCAACAGGTACTTTACTCTTATTTATGCTGGCCTATTTAACCATGAAGTGGTATGATGTCCCTGTTCGGAAATACCTCACAAAAAAGCTTAATTCGAAAAAAGTATTATAAACAAAGACAGCACCGTACGACCGATGCTGTCTTGTTCTTTGTGTAGTCTTTTATTTCCGGAATTGAATACTGTTAAAGCTGAAATCGCCACTGTCTGCTTTTATTCTTAAAACCTGTGTACCTTTTCCAAGCTTAATGTTTTGAACAGATACGGATTTAAAGTTAGATTGTGCACCCGTTTCCGGTACCTGAACGGCCTTTGCAACTTGTTTGCCGTTTAATTCAACAGAAACCTGTCCGCCGGTTTTATCCGCTGCCAGGTTAAGAGCCAGTGTATAAGTACCCGCTTCCTGAACGTTTAGTGTATATTGCAGCCATTCATCTGCTTCGAAACTGCTTACATAATAAGCATTCGGCTCATTTGGAACGCTGCTGATGTCTACACCGTCGTTACGGTAAACGCGTCCTTTATTGCCAGGCGTATTTTTACCTGTCGAAACGTGGTAATCGGCGCTGTCTTTATCGCTGTAGGCAACACCGCTAATGCCCAGGTCGTAATCAACGGCTTTAATTTCTGCATTGTTTTTAACCAGGTTATTTTTAAAAGGAATGGCTTTATTAGAAAACGGCTGACGGATCATTGCATCGATTACATCGCGGTGAATGATGTTGTTTTCAATTTTTAAATCATTGGCCAGTTTCATTACTCCTCTGTAAGTAGCTTCTGCAGCTGGTTTTTCACCTCTTCCGTTTAAATAATTAACCAGCTTATCATAGTCCGGATTGGATTTGATTTCGGCCGGATTGTTAAAACCCAGCTTTTTCAAAGGCCACCAGGACCAGCCAATATTGTGTTTTTCAAACAGGCGGATGGCATCTGTAAACCATACATTTGAATTTTCGCCGGTTTCGCCCAACCATACAGGTAAATTATATTGCGCGCTCATTTTAAGGATGTGTGCTATTGAAGCCTCATCATTATAATTCCAGTATTTATGAAAGCTCAAAGCCATGTTGCTGTCCCATTGGGGCAGAATACCATTGTAATTGTTGCCCCATCCATTACCTTCTATAATAATCAGGTGTTTTTTATCAACGGCACGAATGGCGGTTGTAATATCAACCAGGAGCTTGCGTAAAGGTGCATTGGTTTTTTCCTTTAACCCATTGCGGTCGTCTTTGGGGTTATCAAATCCCCAGTTAGGTTCATTTATAATATCGTATGCACCGATCCAGGGTTCATTTACATACCTTTCGGCCAGTTTTTTCCACAAAGCGATTGTTTTTTGCTGATTGGCTTCACTATCCCATAAAGAAGGGGTAGAAGGATCCCGGTCGGCAATGTTCAGATCATTTCCTTGTCCGCCGGGTGCCGCATGCAAATCCAGGATTAAGTAAAGTTTATTGGCCTTACACCAGGCAAGTAAACTATCGGTCATGGCAAATCCTTTTTCAATCCAGGTATTCTGACCGGCAACAGGTTCTTTTTCTACCGGTAACGTATAAAGGTTGTAATGGATGGGCAACCGAACGGAGTTAAAGCCCCAGGCTTTTAACGAGTCGATATCTGCTTTACGGGTATTGTTCTTCAGCCAGGCCGAATAAAATTCGTCTGTCTTTTCCTGGCCGATTATTTCTTCGATCCGTGCACGTATGCGGTGCTGCTGGGCTTCTTTATTCACTTTAAGCATGTAGCCTTCCTGCAGCATCCAGCCGCCGAGGCCAATACCGCGAAGCAGTACATTTTCCCCTTGCTCGTTAACAATTTTCTGACCATCTGCACGTAGAAAACCCTGCGCTCCGGTCTTTGAAATTGCCCCAAATGCCAGCAGGCTCATGAGTACAATATTTTTTTTAAGGTTAGATAACAACATATATTTTGGTTTCGGTTAATGGCGTAGGTCGCAACAGAAACAAATATACATTTTATGGTCTTTAACTTCCACAGTACGATGGGCTTGTAAATTAAAAAATATCTATTTGCACATAATTATTACAAAGTAGTTTAGCGGGTGTTTTTAGACCAACTACCCATTCTGTTTATAGGCTATTAGATAAGTTTTTAATTTCTTAATATAAGTATGCATTTGGAGGGGGTTAACCACATTTCTTAACGCACGTTTTATCATAACATAGCATCTGCTAAATATTTTCCTAACATGGGGGTAATACTTTCGTACATCCAAAAAAACTAAAGTGTATGAAAAAAAAACTACTCAAAACATTTAGTGTATTAATTGCCTGTTTGATTGCGCTGACAGCAAATAATGCACTTGCCCAACGTGTCCAATACCGGGGCGTAGTAAAAGACGATAAGAAGGCTGCTATTCCGGGTGTCAGCGTGCTGATTAAGGGTACTAAAAATGGTACCGCTACCGATGCAAATGGTGCATTCGTGCTGAGTGCAGAAGCTGGACAGACTTTAATCGTTTCTTCTATCGGCTTCGAAACGCAGCAGATCGTGCTGGGTAACGCACAAAACCTGAACATCGAACTTAAAAATGATTCAAAAGCCCTTTCTGAAGTTGTGGTAACAGCTTTGGGTATTAAAAAGGAAATTAGAAAAATTGGTTATGCTACGCAGGAAGTAAAAGGGGAAGACCTGGTTAAAGCCCGCGAACCAAATGCCATTAATTCTTTGGTGGGTAAGGTAGCCGGTTTAACGGTTGGTGGTAGCGCTGAGATGCTTGGACGCCCGCAATTGGTATTAAGAGGAAGTACAGATTTACTCTTTGTAGTAGATGGAGTACCGGTAAATTCAGATACCTGGAACATCAGTGCCGATGATATTGAGACTTATACGGTGTTAAAAGGTCCGAATGCGGCAGCTTTATACGGTTCGAGAGGACAGAATGGCGCCATTTTGGTAACCACTAAAAAAGGATCGAAAGATGCACGCGGATTTACAGTTGATGTAAACAGCAGCACCATGATTGAAAGTGGTTTTGTTGCATTGCCGGAAAACCAGACAGAATATGGTTATGGAAATGACTATAAATATGCATACGGAAATGATTTATATGATTTAGACGGTAGCTACAGAAGAACAAACATCTGGGGACCTAAATTCGACGGACAGGGTGTGGCTCAATACAACAGTCCGATTGATCCGGCAACGGGTAAGCGTACTTTAACGCCATGGTTGGCCAAAGGTGTAAACAACTTTGAAAACTTTATGCAAACCGGCTTGCTTTCGACCAACAACGTATCGGTTGGAGCCTCTGGCGATAAATATGATTTAAGAGCTTCCGTTACACATACCTACCAGAAAGGTATGGCGCCTAACACCAAATTGAATATTGATAATTTCAACCTTTCTGCCGGTTATAAATTCAGCGATAAACTTCGCATGGAAGGTAGTCTGAATTTCAACAATCAGTATACGCCAAACATTCCCGATGTTTCTTACGGACCGAACAGTTATGTATACCAGTTTAAAGTTTACGGATCGGCCAACTGGGATGTAAAAGAAGTTGAAGATTATTGGGGTGGCGATCGCGGACGTAAAGGGCTTGTACAAAACTTTGTGGAGTACGGAAGACACAACAACCCATACTTTACTGCTAACGAATGGTTACACAGCCACAACAAAACAGATATAAACGGTTATGCCAAATTAAGTTATAAAGTAGATGAACACCTGAACTTTTCTGCCCGTACACAGGTTACCACCTGGAACCAGTTGCGTACAGAAAAAGTACCACCATCTACCAACCTGAACCAGTATGTAAACGATTACTACTTTAACAATACCAATGGCGTGTACAACATCTGGTACGGCGATTACCGTGAAGATACCCGTAAACTGATGGAACACAACCACGATATATTGGCCAACTACAGCAATAAAATTAACGATTGGCTGGATTTATCTACTTCGGTGGGTGGTAACTTACGTACCTTCAGCTACAATTCAAACTGGGAAACAACGTTTGCCCTCAACGTACCAAACGTATATACTTTTGCCAACTCAAAAGGACCTATTAAAGGATATACATTCGGTTCAAGAATGCAGGTGTTAAGTGGTTATTATACGGTAGATTTAGGTATTAAGAACTGGTTAAACATCAATACAACCGGTCGTGTAGATGATCTTTCTACTTTACCTGCCGGAAACCGTACTTTCTTCTATCCATCGGTTTCGATGAGTACAGTAGTTTCTGATTATGCAAAATTACCTTCATTTATCTCATTCCTGAAATTCAGAGGATCTTTTGCCGATGTACGCGGTGGGTTAACCAATCCAACTATTGGGACCGCTTACCAGGCACTTACCGGTAATACCGTAGGTTCCTTGTTGGGTGGTGGTACATATGGCGGTTACGGTACAGAATTGATTTCTTCATACGACGGACCTTCTTACGACAACCAGAATGCTTACAGTGTAACAACTTATTACAACAATACTTCGTCAGTAGATTTTTCTAAAAATATTTCCAGCAACAACATCAAACCTTTCAACGTAAAATCTTACGAAGGCGGTGCGGATATTAAATTCTTAAAAAACAGACTGGGGGCAGAGTTTACCTATTTTACCTCTGTAAACGGACCAATTATTTATCAGCTGCCGGTAGCATCGTCTACGGGTTATGCTACGCGAAGTGTAAATGCCATTACCTCCCTTAAAAAAGGATGGGAACTTTCTTTAAGCGGTACCCCAATTAAAACAGCTTCAGGTTTCTCCTGGGATGTCCTGGCCAATGTTTCTACTTATAAAGAAACCCTTAAAGAAATTTACGACGGGGTTACAGCTTTACCAATTAACGGACACAACTACAAAGTTGGCGAACGTTTAGACGCCTTTTACGGTCGTGCTTACCAACGTACACCAGAGGGGAAAATTATTCACGATGCCAGCGGATTGCCTTTGGCACAACAGGCAGGTATTGACAACAACCAGTTATTGGGCTATGCAAACCCTGATTTTGTTTTCGGTTTAAACAACCGCTTTGGATATAAAAACTGGAGCTTCAGTTTCCAGCTTGATGGTCGTGTAGGCGGAAAAATTTACGATTATGTATACGCACAGATGTTTAACGCCGGTAATGCCGTTGAACTGGTGGAAGGTGCTTATGGCGATGCCCGTTTAAGAGAATGGCAGAGCACTAAAGGTGGTACCGTAAATGCAACAGCAGCCATGATTGGTGATGGGGTTGTAATTACATCTGGTACGCCGCATTACACCAATGGAAAAATTGATAACTACGATCAGCTGACTTTTGCACCCAATACAAAAGCAGTAACCTTAAGAAGTTATGTGCAAAACGGTGTATATGGTTTATTTGACGAACCTTTTATGATTAGCCGTTCGTACCTGAAACTGCGCGAGGTGGTAATCGGTTACAGTTTACCTAAAAAATGGCTGGAAAAATCATTTATCCGCTCAGCAACCTTCTCGCTTGTTGGCCGTAACCTGTTGTATTTCGCCGAAAGAAAAGACATCGACCTGGATCAGTATGCATCAGGCTTTAACCTGAGCAATAAGAGCCTTGCCGGTAAACAGGCAGATTTACAGAGTTCTACCGCCCGCCGTTATGGTTTTAATGTTAACCTGAGCTTTTAATCCAAAAGAAATAAAAAGATGAAATCATATATCTTAAAAATAACAAGTCTGCTGGTAGTTGTTTGTACCCTGGCAGCCTGCGAAAAGGGCGATTTACTATCGAACCCGAACGTAGCCAACGAAAATTCGACCATTCCTGCTTCTTTATTGCTTAACCACATTACCTGGAGCTTTTATAAAGGCGGTGGGGTTGTAGATAAAGTAGCCAACTCGGTAGAGGAAGATCCTTTTGGCCAGGTAATGCGCTGGAACCAGTTCCATACCTCATCTAACTCTTATTACCGTGGGCAGAATGCCTATGCTTTCAGTAATACGGCTACTGCATACGATATGTTGAAATATGTAGGTAAAATGGAAAGCCAGGCACAGGCACAGTTCAACTCTTCATCAACCGTATACGCTGCATTGGGTAAATTTTTCAGTGCCTATAGTTTTGTATGGTTAACCCAGCGTGTAGGCGATATTCCGATGACAGAAGCCGGGAAAGCAGACATTCTGCAACCAAAATTCGACACCCAGCACGATGTATACAAAAATGTATTGCAACAGCTGGAAGATGCCAACACCATGATGAATGGTTTGTTAACCAACCTGAACCGCAATACGGTTGTTGATGGTGATATTTTTGGGTTAACCTATGCACAATGGCAAAAAGTAATCAATACCTACAAGCTAAGGGTTCTGATTTCATTAAGCAAAAGAGCAGACGACAATGCTGATCTGAACATCAAATCTCAGTTTGCGGCCATTGTTAACAACACAACCAAATACCCGATTTTAACTGGTAATGCAGATAACCTTACTTTTAAGTTTAATGCAACGGTTAATAAGTATATCTACAATCCGGACGAAACTTATAACTTATTTGGAAACATCAGCAAAACATACCTGGATATTACAACCGCCAATCAGGATCCACGTACATTTATTACATCAACCCCTGCACCGGCCGAAATCACCGCCGGTAAATCAGTTGCCGATTTTAAAGCTTATGTAGGTTCTGATATTTCGCTTACACAAGCCAGTTTATCAGCCAATGATGCAAAAGGAATGTACTCGTATGTAAACTTCAAAAGATACTATGCTTCTTTTGCTGGTCCGGAGCCGCTAATCCTGGTTGGATATCCTGAAATGTGTTTCAACATCGCTGAAGCCATTAACCGCGGATGGTTAACCGGTTCGGCCGCTACCTGGTACAACAACGGGATCAATGCCTCGCTTAGTTTTTACGGTCTGACCAACGGACAGGTTTATACCATCGGTAACCGCGAAGGCGCTACCCTGGGTACGGTAACCATCAACATTACAGATTTCCTGAACAATCCGAATGTGGTGTACAAAGGAGATAATGCCAATGGATTGAAACAGATTTTAGAACAAAAATATGTGGCTTTTTGGCAAAACTCTGGTTGGGAAGCTTTTTACAACTGGCGTAGAACCGGTATTCCGGCATTTGCAGATAATGGCCCGGGTATTAACCCATCTGGTAAAATTCCCGTACGCTGGCAATATCCGGTTAACGAGCAAAACAACAACAGTGCAAATTATACAGCTTCTATTAACAGCCAGTACGGCGGAACAGACGATGTGAACAAGCTGATGTGGTTATTGAAATAAAATTTTTAAAAATGAACCTCCGGTACATCCTTTCTTTTCAGAGAGGATGTACCTGTTTAAATACATGTTAAAAACAATTAAAAGATGAAAAGGAATATAGTTTTGGTTTTAGGATTGGTGTGCTGGATGCAGGCCGCCATGGCTTCTGTTGCTGATACAACACGTGCGGTAGCCGTTCAGGGCGCAACCAATTTCAGAGATCTGGGTGGTTATACAACCCGCCAGGGTACAAAGGTAAAATGGGGTAAACTTTTCCGTTCGGGCGAGTTAAGCAAGCTGACTGATAAAGACACGGCCTTATTGGTTAAAAATCACATTACGTATGTAGTCGATTTTAGAGGTAATGACGAAGCTGCTGCGGCAAAAGACCGGCTACCTGCTAAAGTAACATATTTGCTGTTGCCTGCCGGAAGTGAAAACCTCGGTAACTGGATGGTGCAACTGGGCAAACTGCAAACAGCCGACTCGCTCATGGAGTCTTTCTACAGCAGAACCGATCATTTAAAAGCAAAATATAAACCTTTCTTTCAGGCTTTGCTGAAACAAAAAGATACAGACGCTTTGCTGTTTCATTGTACAGCCGGTAAGGACCGTACTGGTGTAGGGGCAGCCTTGTTGTTATATGCATTGGGTGTGCCAAATGAAACCATTATGGATGATTACCTGCTGAGCAATGTTTTCCGAAAAGAAGAAAATGAGAAAATGGTGCAGGGCATGGTTAAAATGGGCGTAAAAGAACAGGTTGCCAAAGACATGGTGGCTGTAAAAACAAATTACCTGGCGGCTACTTACCAGAGCATTGTAGCTGAATATGGCAACATTGATAATTTTCTGAAAACAGAAATGGGACTCGAGTCAGCAGACATTGCGCTGTTACGCAAAAAATACACAAACTAAAATATGAACAGAAGATCGTTATTAAAAGGAGGGCTGCTTGCCGGTATCAGCATGCCGTTTATCGGTTTGCAGGATGTGATTGCCAAACCCGGAAGTGCAAAGAAAGCGAAGAACATCATCATGATGGTGAGCGATGGAATGAGCACCGGAACCTTAAATATGGCCGATTTGTATGCCAGCCGCATGTTTGGCAAGGGAAGCAACTGGCTTAATCTATACCGCAACGGTAAAGGAAGCCGCGCTTTGATGGACACCGCATCTGCCAGTTCCATGGTAACCGACTCGGCTGCGGCCAGCTCTTCATGGGGTGGCGGCATGCGCGTACGCAATGGTTCGCTTAACGTTGGAATGAAAGGCGAAAGACCTCAGCCCATCTTGCAAAAGTTTAAAGAAAGCGGGAAAAAAGTGGGTTGTGTTACAACAGTACCAATTACACATGCTACACCAGCAGGTTTTTGTGTAAACCTGGATGGTCGCGATGGTCAGGAAGTGATTGCCTCTATGTACCTTGATCTTAAATTCGACGTAATGATGGGGGGCGGACATAAATATTTTGGTCCGAAGAGAAAAGATGGCAGCTTACTGCCAAAATATCTTACACGTGGTTTTCAAGTAGCTGAAACCCGTGCCGAGATGATGAAGCTGAACAATGCCAAACCCGTTTTGGGCCTCTTTGGGGATGATGGACTTCCTTATGAAGTAGACCGTAAGCACGATCAGGCCTTGATGGAAACGGTGCCTTCCCTTGCTGAAATGACCATGAAGGCCATCGAACTGATGAAAGATCACAAACAAGGATTTGCCATGCAGGTAGAGGGTGGTAAAGTAGACTGGGCAGCACATTCAAACGATGTTGGCGGACTGATATTCGACCAGCTGGCTTTTGATGAGGCGGTGGGTAAAGTAATTGAATTTGCCGAAAAAGATGGAGAAACCCTGGTAATCATTACCACCGATCACGGAAATTCCAACCCGGGTTTATTCTATGCCGACGAAGCCAATAAGAAATTTGACAGTTTGCAAAACTTTAAGCACAGCAATACCTGGCTATTGTCTCAATTAAACCAGTCGACCGGTGTAAATAAAGTGAAAGAGCTGATCCGCGAAGCGCAGGGCATTGATATGAAAGAAGCCGATATTCAGTCTTTATTGCTGCATTTTAAAGACATTGTACCCGGAGAGTTATACAACGAGTCTAATCTGCCATTTTACGAATACGGAAAGATTATGGGACATTATACGGATATTCAATGGGCTGGGATGAACCATACCGGCGATTATGTAGAACTAACCATGTTCGGCCCGGGATCGGAACAGCTTAAACCTTTTGTACGCAATTACGAACTTCATAATTTCATGCTTCAGGCAGCAGAAATGCCAGAGCATTACATCGTAAAATCATAAAATCTTCTCTTAATACCGGGAACAGTTTTTCGCCGTCGTGGAAGCAATTGTTCCTGGTATTTCTTTTGTTTCTGTAACAAATCCATCTCATTTTTAAACACATACCGCTTTTTGTTGTTGTTAATTGCATGGTTTGTGCCCGCATATCCGGTGCAGAGCAGCGAATAAAAAACAATCTTTTGTCCCAAAATAAAGGTGTTGTGTCGTATCTTTTTATTTTACTGTCAAAATTTGTAATTTGCATATATAAAAAGAAACAATTTGTCAGGTATAAGTGCCTGATAAAATCCTTACAAAAAACGGACAATTTAAAAGTATCTCTGGTTTACGATGCTAAAAACCTTTTCAAAACCGGAATACTGCATATTTCGTAAATAAATACGGGCATTTTAGCAGGTTTGTATTCTGTAAATCAAAGCGTAGTTAAAAAGAATAGCAGTTTTAAATGCGCTCTTATCAAGCTGAATGGCGTAATTGTTGATAAAATAAAGGAAACAGGACGATTGTTTTTATAATTTATTTATAGTTTAGTAGCGTTGCTGTTTAAGAAAGGAATTATGGAAGCAAAATTTTCACCGCAGGTTAAAGATGTAATCTCTTTCAGTAGAGAAGAAGCTTTACGTTTAGGGCACGATTATATCGGAACCGAGCATTTATTGTTGGGCCTCATTCGCGAAGGCGATGGCATGGCCATAAAAATTTTACGATCGTTGGGGATTGATACCAGTAAGTTACGCCGTTCAATAGAAGATGCTGTGCGGGGTACCTCCAGCGTGGCTGCAAGTTTGGGGAATATTCCCTTAACCAAGCAGGCAGAAAAGGTATTA
>JASLGV010000183.1 GCA_030149995.1 Pedobacter sp. | reverse complement strand
TTTGTAAGCTGGCCATATTTCTAAGCATTTTTAATATGGCTTTCCGTTTGGGTGCCGAGCCCTTCTTTTTCAGTTATGCAAAAAATAAGAATGCAAAAGATACCTACGCCAAGATTTTACAGTATTTTGTGATTGCACTTTCTATTCTTTTTGTGGCCCTTACAGCCAACATCGACATTTTAAAATATTTTATCAGTCGCGATGCCAAGCACCTGGCCGAATACTGGGTAGGTTTACCGGCGGTTCCTTATCTGTTGCTCGGTTATGTTTGTCTGGGAATTTATATGAACCTGTCTATCTGGTACCGCTTATCTGATCAAACCCGCTTTGGACTGTACATCTCTTTGGTGGGTGCTTTTATTACCATTGTATTTAACATGGTCCTGATTCCGAAATACAGCTATATGGGATCGGCCTGGGTATCTATGGCTACCTATGCCACGATGATGATTATTTCTTACGTATTGGGACAGAAATACTATCCGATACCATACAATCTGAAAAAGATTTCCGCTTACCTGGTGGTTTCGACCATCCTGGTATTCTCTTCATTTTTTATCTTTAACCACAATATATATATAGGTAATGCCATGCTGCTGGTTTTTGTGGCCGGAATTTATTACTTTGAAAAGGCAGATATATTAAAAATATTGAAGAAAGAATCGTAAGTTGACTAAACTAATCTGAACCTATGCGTACAAGAAGTTTGTTTTTCATGTTGTTAAGTATTGCTTCGGCAAAAGCTTTTTCGCAGGTGCCGGCAACATCTGTGGCTCCAGCCGATAGTAACATGATTAAGCAATATTTCTTTGCCGGCCTGCGCGAAAAAATGTCTGAGAATTATGTGCTTGCACGTTCCAGCTTTGAAAAAATCATTGGCATCGATCAAAAGAATGATGCCGCTTTTTTTGAGCTTGCCAACGTAAGTTTTCGCTTAAATAAACTTAATGAAGCCGAGGAGTATATTAAACAAGCCATTCAGCTACGCCCTCAAAATAAGTGGTACAAGCAATTACTGGCTGAAGTTTATAAAAGAACCAATAAGCTGGATGAGCTGGCCGTTGTATTTAGCGAACTCATCAGCATAGAACCCGATAATGCAGCTTATTATTACGACCGTGCAAATGCATTGTTTTATGCCGGAAAGCAAGAAGAGGCCAAAAGTGTATATGGAGAAATAGAAAAGAAATTTGGTGCATCCGATGAATTAAGTATGGCCAGACGCCGGCTGCTCCAAAAGGCAGAACCCGCCGATAGCGACATTGTAAAGCTGCTGGAGGGAAACAAAGCGGATGTAAAGAATTACGTATATGCGGCAGGTTTATTGCTGCAAAAGGGTAATACCGCAGAAGCAATGAATGTGTTAAAGAAGGCGCAGCAAATCGAACCCGATAACTACGAACTTAATCTATCTCTCGCAGATGTTTATCGTACACAGAAAAATAATGAAGCGGCATTCGGTGCTTTAAAAAAAGCATTTGATCAGGCAGAAATGCCCCTGGAAGAAAAAATAAAAATCATTGCTTCTTTATTCCCCGCTTTGTCCCAGCCACTGGTTGCCGAAAATGTAAACGAGCTGAGCAAAACACTGGCTGAACGCAATCCGGCCGATGCCAGAGTGCTGGCACTTTATGGCGACGTTTTATACCAGCAAAACAAACTGAATGATGCCCTGGTTCAATATAAGCAGGCCTTAAAACTGAACGAACAGATTTATGCTGTATGGGAACAGGTTATTAATGTACATACCCTGCTGGGACATTATACAGATGCCGTTGGGGTGGCCGATGAAGCGTTAAGTCTGTATCCAAACCAGGCAGGTTTATATTACTATATGGCTTATGCCTTATTTAAAACGGGTAAGCAGGATGCCGCCTTGAGCAACCTTAAAAATGCACTCAGTTTAGATCAGGAAAATAAAGGTTTAATTGCACAGGTTTATGCGCTTCAGGGCGATATTTATATTAACCAGAACAACTTTGCACTTGCAAAAACCGCCTTTGAAAATTCAATTGCCGCTGAGCCGGATAATTACCTGGTTATAAATAACTATGCGTATTACCTGGCTTTGAAAAACGACGACCTGGTAAAGGCTGAAAAGCTTGCCTTAATTGCCGTAAAGGGACTTCCTGATAATCCTTCTGTAGCCGATACCTATGCTTTTATTTTATTTAAGCAACAAAAATATACAGAAGCCCAAACCTGGATTGAACGGGCCTTACAAAACAATACGGCCAAAAACGGTGTTTATCTGGAACGTTATGGCGACATTCTTTTTCTGAAAGGAGAGAAAGAAAAAGCCATAAAGCAGTGGATTAAAGCGAAGGAAGCCGGAAATGGCTCAGAAGTACTAAATAAAAAGATCAATGAAAAGAAATATTTTAAATAGCTTTTTAATAATGGCAGTGGTTGTTTTAGCAGCCGCCTGTAAACCAAAACGTCAGATTGTAGTGGCTCCGCCACCCGTACAAACAGAGGTGCCTGCCGATCATTCGAAGGAGGAAACCCTTCAGAAACTTACAGCCAATCAGCTGAAATTTAATACCCTCACGCTAAAAGCAAAGGCCAATCTCGATATCAATGGAGACGCAAATGATGTAACCATGAACTTCAGGATTAAAGACAAGGAAAAAATTTGGGTGAGCATAACAGCTGTTGGCGGAGCGGTAGAAGTTGCCCGTGCCTTAATTACACCAGATAGCATTAAAATCCTGAACAGGTTAAAAAGCGAATACGTAAACAAGCCTTTCAGCTATATTTATAATTTCACTAATAAACAGGTGAATTTTAATACGTTACAGGCTGTATTAACGGGTAATGCTGTTGATGATTTCCTGACAGAAAGTGCAGATCTTAAAAATTCAAACGGGGTGTGGCTGCTTTCCGGTCATAAAGAAGACTTGGATTATCAGCTTACTTTTAATACCCTGTTAAAAGTGTCTGAAACAAACCTGAATGATGTTAAAGCTGGCCAGGCATTGAAAATTAACTATGATAATTATCAGAAATTAAATGAGTACCTGTTTCCGGGGCGCTTAAACATCAATACACTTTCCAATAATAAGAAAATCAACATTCACCTTGATTTTACAAAGGTTGACGGCAATACACCTTTAGAATTTCCGTTTACCATTCCAAAGAGATTCAAGGCCATTGAATAATTAAGAATTTATATCTTTCTGATTATAAAACTTTAATGATCACTTTTTTATCTTCACGCATGAAGAATGTGTGAAGATATTTCGTTTAATTGAAGCAGGAGAAGCTTATCCTGACTTTTTAATATTTATTCCTGTAAAAAATTTATACTTTTGGCTTAATGAAGCTACATAAAATTCTATTGGTCCTGTTATTTAGCGCGTATGCCTTTTCGGCAATGGCTCAAAGTGAAAATGAACTTAGAAGAAAAAAAGAAGCTCTGCAACGTCAGATTGAAGAATTACAGAAGAATTTAAACAAGACGGCAAGTGGTAAGAAATTAACCTTGCAGCAGATCAATGCTTTAAATACCCAGATCCGCTTACGTCAGGAAAAAATCGGAACCATCAATTCCGAAATAAAAAATTTAGATAATGAAATCGCTAAGAACACCAATACCGTACGTACGTTACAGGGGCAGCTTGGTGAATTGAAAAAAGAATATGCCGGGATGATCCGGTTTGCACAAAGAAACCGCAATGCGTACGATAAAATGATGTTTGTTTTTGCTTCGAGGGATTTTAATCAGGCATATAAAAGAATTAAATACCTGCAGCAATTTAGTCAGTATCGTAAAAAGCAGGCCGGATATATCGAAAATACGCAAAAAGACCTGAATGGTAAAATTGTGGTTTTGGATAAGAGTTTAAAAGAAAAGAGTACGCTGCTGAAAGATCAGGAAAGAGAAAAAGACAAGCTGGGTAAAGATAAAAATGAGCAGTCTGCCGTATTGGGTAAGCTCAGTAAGCAGGAAAAACAGTTTAAACAAGATATTGCTACGCGTAAAAAACAGCAGGAGCAGATAGACCGGGCCATTCGGGCAGCCATTAACAGGGCAATAGAAGAAGCAAAGAGAAAGGCAGCAGAGGAAGCACGTATTGCTGCGGCAAAGGCAGCTGCAGAAGCAGCCGCGAAGGCAAGGGCAGAAAACAAACCAACACCTCCTGCGGCAACCAAAGTACCGGTTAAAGAAAAAACAACTGCAGAGTTGTTAACCGCCACACCCGAAGCCGCAAAATTATCGGCAGGCTTTGAAAATAACAGAGGGCGTTTGCCTTGGCCGGTTGCAACAGGTAGCATTACAGAGAGCTTTGGTATGCACAAAGTAGATCAGGCTTCTTTTAACAATGAAGGTGTAGATATTACCACTTCCGACGGCGCACCTGTACGTGCAGTATTTGCCGGAAAAGTGGCGGCTGTACAAAATATTATGGGTAGAACTGTGGTACTGATTAATCATGGTGAATATTTTACCGTTTATCAAAATCTGCGCTCGGTAAGTGTGAGTGTGGGCAATACGGTAGAGACCAAACAAAATATAGGAGTGGTTGCCAATACCGGCGATGATGCGGTACTTAAATTCCAGATCAGACGTGGGCAAACTGCTTTAAATCCAGAGGCATGGATTAGTAAATAAACTTATAGACGATATAAATGTCTATATTTGTATAAATTATATTAGTGATGTATAGAAACACGTTATTGGAGTTTTTAAATATGGGTGGATCGGAGATCATGCTCATTTTAGTAGTGGTACTTTTGTTATTTGGAGGTAAAAAATTACCTGAATTAGCAAGAGGACTGGGTAAGGGGATCAGGGAGTTTAAAGATGCCTCTGAGGGTGTGAAGAGAGAGATTCACCGAAATATCAACTCTTTTGATCTTGATAAAGAAATGGCCGAAGAAGCCGTAAATAATAACAACAATGAACGTCATCATCCATCGGAGAGTACGCCCATTGATGATAAAATAACAACAGACAGTCAAAAAGTTTAAACAAAAAAATCATGTTAAATACAACAATTATTGCAGGCGTATTCGGTATGGGTGGAACAGAATTATTGGTTATTGTTTTGGTCATCCTGCTTTTATTTGGCGGTAAAAAAATTCCTGAATTAATGCGTGGTTTAGGTAAAGGCGTTAAAGAATTTAAAGATGGTAAGGATGGTGTTGATGGCGATCAGGGAGATCGTTCGGGCCGTGACTAAATTGTTTAATTACAATATTTTAAATTTTGAAGAAATATAGCGCACTTAAAGAAATACAGGCACTCATTTCCGAAAAGCAGTTAACCTTACCTGATTTATTGGCTTATTATTTTAAGCAGATTAAAGATAATGAACACCTCAATGCATTTAATGAGGTGTTTTTTTATTCTGCAGAAAAACAAGCGGCAGAAATACAAAAAAAAATAGATAAGGGAACCGCAGGGAAGCTTGCCGGGATGGTTATCGGTATAAAAGATAACATTTGTTATAAGGACCATATTGTTACGGCATCTTCTAAAATGCTGGATGGATTTGTATCGCCTTATTCTGCAACTGTTGTAGAACGACTGCTAAAAGAAGATGCCGTGATTATTGGCCGTCTGAATTGTGATGAATTTGCAATGGGCGGATCCAATGAAACTTCTTATTTTGGCGTTGCAAGAAATGCCGCAAACCCGAGCCTTGTTCCGGGTGGATCTTCCGGTGGCTCTGCTGTAGCGGTTCAGGCAGATATGTGCCTGGCTGCATTGGGTACCGATACAGGTGGGTCTGTGCGTCAGCCGGCTGCCTTTTGCGGGCAAATTGGTCTAAAGCCAAGTTATGGCCGTATCTCCCGCTATGGAGTTATTGCCTATGCCTCATCTTTCGATCAGGTTGGTCCCATTACTTCCTCAGTAGAGGATGCAGCCATACTTTTACAAGTACTGGCCGGATCAGATGAACACGACAGCACAGTTTCTACCAAACCGGTGCCTGATTATCCTGCATTACTCAATACCGGTAAAAAATATAAAGTTGCCATTTTAAAAGAAACCATAGAAAGTAATGCACTTGATCCGGAAATAAAAGCATCCATTCTGCAGTCAATCGAAACGCTTAAGAAGAATGGGTATACCGTCGAATATGTGTCTTTTGATTTGCTGGATTACCTGGTGCCAGCCTATTATATTCTTACCACGGCAGAAGCTTCTTCCAATCTTTCGCGTTACGACGGGGTGCATTACGGACATCGCAATACCGAAGCAAAATCGCTCAACGAACTTTACAAGCGCTCGCGTGCAGAGGGTTTTGGAGAAGAGGTAAAAAGGCGTATTCTGCTGGGTACTTTTGTATTGAGCGCAGGATATTATGATGCCTACTACCAGAAAGCCCAACAGGTAAGAAGACTGATTAAAGAGCGGGTAGATAGCTTGCTGCAGGAGTACGATTTTATATTGTCGCCTGTTGCGCCAACACCTGCTTTCCCGATCGGCGATCATGTACAGGATCCTTTGGTGATGTATATGGCAGACATTTTTACCGTTTTACCTTCATTAAGCGGTCACCCAGCCATTGCACTTCCTTTGGACAATAATAAAGCCGGTTTGCCGTTAAGTATACAATTCATAACCAAACTTTTTGAGGAAGACAAACTATTAGCTTTCGCAAATACTTTTTTATCATTTTAGTTTATTGCCTGTAAAAGGGCAATAAACCGGTTAAAGTAATACCCAATAGCCCATGATTAAAAAATTACTTTTTGCTTTTATTTGTACTTTAACAGGATGGACTTTTGCTGCCTCCGCCCAACAAATCCGTAAAGCCGACAGCCTTCTTAAAACGCAAAGCAATATTTTTATTGATAGAGATACGGTTTCTGTACCTGTATTACAGGAAAACCCACTCCTGATGGGGCAGAACTACATCTATAAACTACGGCTCGACTCGATCGAAAAAACAGTTCCCCTGCCTTACAACGAATATGTTCAGCAATACATCGATATTTATGCTAAGCGAAAAGACATGTTCGGGAAAATGCTTGGCCTGTCGAGCTATTATTTTCCCATTTTCGAAAAAGCCCTGAACGATTATAATATCCCCACAGAAATCAAATATCTGACCATTGTTGAGTCGCAGATGAATCCGCATGCCATTTCGCGTGTGGGCGCAACCGGTATCTGGCAATTTATGTTTGGTACTGGGAAAGCCTATGGATTAAAGATGGATAATTTTGTGGATGAACGTAAAGATCCGATCCAGGCGAGTTATGCTGCGGCGGCTTATTTTCGCGATGCCTTTGAAGAACTGGGCGATTGGTTGCTGGCAATTGCCGCCTACAATTGCGGTAAAGGCAATGTAACCCGCGCAATAGATAAAGCCGGATCCAGAGATTTTTGGGAAATCAGGCAATTTCTACCCAAAGAAACCCGCAACTACGTACCGGCATTTATAGCGGCCGTGTATGTGATGAATTATTCGTCTAAACACCAGATCAGCCAGCAGGCCAGTAGCCTGTTTGCTAAAACGGATACGATACATGTTAGTAAGTTTGTATCACTGCCGATGCTGGCAAAAGCATTAAATGTAGATGAAGAGATTGTTTATTCCTTAAACCCTGCATATAAAAAGAAGATCGTAAACGGAACCGAGGAGCTGCCCAGACGTATTGTAATGCCGAAAGTTAAAAACATAGACTATGCAGGCGTATACGAAGTGTTGAACAATACAAATCTCGATGTAGACATGCGTATTATAGAAGCTGGAACAGACGATGCAAGGGAGCTTAAAAAGCAAAAAGCGGTTGCTGCTTCGACCTCTAATGCCGTTTTATATCATAAAGTAGCGGCCGGACAGAACCTGAACACTGTTGCCAGTAAATATGGAGTAGAAGTACAGGATCTGAAGGTATGGAATGCACTAAAAAGCAAGACAATTGTACCAGGCCAAAAACTCAAAATCTATACAAAAAAACACATACCGGTAAAAGCTGCTGAAACCTTTTTAAGTTATAAAGTTAAACGCGACGATACCTTATCAGAAATTGCCGAAAAATTTGAAGGAGCCACCGTTCAGCGTATTAAAAAGGACAATGGTTTATCAAAATCCATTCTTCAGGCTGGTATGATTCTGAAAATCAGTAAGGGATAGTACCTCTTTTAAGGTCAAAGTCTTTGCCCTGTATTTGAAAATATAATGCCCAAACGGCTATCAATCTCGGTATCTTCTTTTGCCCGTTAATACAAAACCGTAAAGAAAGTTTTACAGATTTCTTAGAACGGATCCATCGCCTTTTTGAGTCATTCAGCCGGTGCAAGTACATAGGCCATAAATAGAATAATTCTGATTTGCCAGATGTGTTGCATTGGATATCAATATCTTTTTATAAAATCAAGTTCAGGTTGTACCTTTGCGGGGTCACTAATTAGTTACATATGAGCAAGACCAATAGAAAGCAAGATGCACTTGATTATCATGCGCAAGGACGCCCGGGAAAGATACAGGTTGTACCAACAAAACCGACAAATTCGCAACGCGATTTAACATTAGCCTATTCTCCTGGAGTTGCTGAGCCATGTTTAAAAATTGCAGAGAATGTAGAAGATGCTTATAAATACACAGCAAAAGGAAACCTGGTTGCTGTAATCAGTAATGGAACGGCTGTTTTGGGACTGGGCGATATAGGAGCTGCAGCCGGAAAGCCGGTAATGGAAGGTAAAGGATTACTTTTTAAAATCTTTGCCGATATCGACGTGTTCGACCTGGAGCTGGATACCAAAGATGTAGACGATTTTGTTAAAACGGTAAAAGCACTGGAGCCAACTTTTGGGGGAATCAATTTAGAAGATATCAAGGCGCCAGAATGCTTCGAAATCGAGCGCCGGTTAAAGCAGGAAATGAATATTCCGGTTATGCACGATGATCAGCATGGAACAGCCATCATTTCGGGGGCAGCCTTGTTAAATGCCTGCGAAATTCAGAAGAAAAAGATAGATAAAATTAAGGTTGTGGTAAGTGGAGCAGGGGCTGCGGCCGTTTCGTGCTCTAAAATGTATTTATCATTAGGCGTTAAAGCCGAAAATCTGGTTATGTTTGATATTAATGGTTTAATAACTACCGACCGGACAGACTTAGACGATATGCGGATGACCTTCGCAACGACCAGAAAAGATATCAGCAACATTACCGATGCACTGAAGGGTGCAGACGTATTTATCGGCCTATCGGCCGGAAATATTATAAAACCGGAGATGCTGATGGGGATGGCCAAAAACCCGATTGTATTTGCCATGGCAAATCCGAACCCGGAAATTGATTATGAACTGGCGGTAAGTGCCCGCAAAGATCTGATTATGGCTACAGGCCGTTCTGATTTTCCGAACCAGGTAAACAATGTTTTGGGCTTTCCATACATTTTTAGAGGCGCATTGGATGTTCGGGCAACCAGCATCAACGAAGCCATGAAAATTGCCGCTGTTAAAGCCATTGCAGATCTGGCTAAAAAATCAGTTCCGGAATCTGTAAATATGGCTTATAACATCCGTAACCTGAAATTTGGTAAAGATTATATCATCCCAAAACCGGTCGATTTCAGGTTAATTACAGAAGTTTCGATGGCTGTTGCCAAAGCTGCCATTGAAAGTGGTGTTGCCCGTAAGGTAATTACCGATTGGGATGCCTATGGCGAAGAATTACGTAAACGCCTTGGGTTAGATGATGCCATTATGCGCGCCATCACCAATAAAGCAAAATCAGATCCGAAACGGGTGGTTTTTGCCGAGGCAGATAATTACAAGATTTTAAAAGCGGCGCAGATCGTAAAAGACGATAATGTAGCCATTCCGATTTTATTGGGCAACAAAGAAAAGATCCAGGCCATTATAGACGAACATGGACTGGAACTGGAAGGCATTCAGATCATCGATCAGATGCAGGAGCCCGAAAAAACAAAAAAATATGCAGATGCACTGTATGCTAAGCGTCAGCGCAAGGGCGTATCGCGTAATGATGCAACCAAGCTTTTAAGAGACCGGAATTATTTTGGTGCTTCTATGGTTGAGTTTGGTGAGGCAGATGCGATGATTTCGGGCCTTACGAAAAATTATGGCTCTACCATAAAACCAGCTTTACATGTAATTGGCGTAGAGCCAGGCGTAAAACGGGTGGCCGGTATGTACATGATGATGACCAAAAAAGGTCCTGTGTTTTTCGGAGATACAACGGTAAATGTAGACCCTACTGCAGAGGAACTGGTAGATATTACTTTGTTGTTAGATAAATCTGTAAAACAGTTTAACATTAAACCGCGCATTGCCTTACTTTCTTATTCAAATTTCGGTTCCAATGATGGGGTTACACCGAATAAAGTAAGGGAAACCGTTAAAATATTACACCGCGATCATCCCGAAGTAGTGGTTGATGGAGAGATGCAGGGTAATTTTGCAATTAACAATGAGTTGCTTAGAGAAAATTTTCCTTTTAGTACATTGGCAGATGCACCTGCAAATACTTTAATTTTTCCTAACTTAGAGTCCGGAAATATTGCTTACAAACTTTTACAGGAACTGGGGGGAGCCGAAGCTGTTGGACCAATTTTACTGGGTTTAAATAAGCCGGTACATATTGTTCAGTTGGGTAGTTCTGTGCGCGAGATTGTAAATATGATTACCATTGCAGTAGTAGATGTACAGGCCAAAGAAGAATTGGCTGCAGCATCGAAACGAAAAGGTATATTTGCAAAGACTAATAAGAAATAAACATCTATGTACGCCTATATCGACGGTAAACTAACATTTAATAATCCTGCTTATGTTGTAATTGAGGCCGGCGGTATAGGCTATCATATTAACATCTCTCTAAATACCTATAGTAATTTGCCAGATACAGAACGCTGTAAGCTCTATACCTGGCTGCATGTTAAAGAAGACGGGCATACTTTATACGGTTTCGCTGATGAGGGCGAACGCCGTTTATTTTTACATTTAATATCTGTTTCCGGGATTGGTCCGAATACCGGGCGAATGATTTTATCGTCCATTACACCAACAGAAATACAAGCCGCCATTGTAAAAGCAGATTTGCCTTTAATACAGCGTATTAAAGGTTTAGGCGCTAAAACAGCCCAACGGTTGGTTTTAGAATTACAGGACAAACTAAAAAAAGAGGGTGTAGATTCGTTAATTTCTATGCCTCAGCACAATACGGTTAAAGATGAAGCGTTATCTGCATTGACAATGCTCGGATTTGCCAAACAAACCGCCGAAAAAACTTTAGACCAAATATTAAAAACAACAGAAGGAACGCTTTCGGTAGAGCAATTAATTAAACAAGCTTTAAAAAAACTATAGACTTTACGGCCTTTGAAGAAAATCTTTACTTTCTTAATCCTCCTCCCTATCTTATTCGCCTCAAAAAATGTCCGCTCTCAAGTGGTTCAAAGTAAGGCAGATACAGCTACGTCTAAAAATAATTTTAGCTTAAGGGAAAAACAGTTGCTGGGTATCAGTCCCAGCACGAATCCATTTTATCCACTGCCAAGTAACTTAAGGCGGGTGGTAGAATACGATGCCAAGAATAAACGGTATGTAGTAAAGGAACTGATTGGCGATAAATACGTTACCAAAACCCAGTATCTAACCATTGAGGAATACCAGCGCCTGGTGAACAGCGAAATAAAACGCGGAAACTGGCGGAGCATTTCTGATGCCGAGGTAAGTGATTTCCGCAATACAGGCATTATTCCGCCAATTCAGGTGAACAGCAAATCGTTTGAAAAACTTTTTGGAGGTACAACCATCGATATCCAGCCAAGAGGCGAGGCTGAGCTAACCTTTTTAGGGCGCGTTAATAAAAATGAAAACCCTTTGTTTAATGAGCGTCAGCGGGTACAAACCAATTTCGATTTTAACCAGCGGATCCAAATGGATTTGGTTGGTAACATCGGAACCAAGTTAAAAATAAAGAGCAATTACAATACCGAAGCGCAGTTTGATTTTGAAAACCAGATTAAGCTCG
Source organism: Pedobacter sp. (assembly GCA_030149995.1). Taxonomy (GTDB): domain Bacteria; phylum Bacteroidota; class Bacteroidia; order Sphingobacteriales; family Sphingobacteriaceae; genus Pedobacter. The sequence goes on along the minus strand of JASLGV010000183.1, from coordinate 5,049 downwards.
ATTATACCGGCGGCGCAGATGACATTATACAGAAAATTGAAGCCGGTAACGTAAGTATGCCTTTAAATACCAGTCTGATAAGTGGTACGCAAGCGTTGTTCGGGATTAAAACGCAGTTAAAATTTGGCAGGCTGAATGTTACCAGTGTTTATACACAACAAAAATCAGAATCAAAAGAAATCCGCATTACAAACGGGGCGCAGCAAAACGAAACACGGGTAAGTGCCGATAGTTACGAGGCCAATAAACACTACTTCTTATCACAGTATTTCCGCAACAACTATAATAAGAATCTGGCCAATGCACCCATTATAACATCTCCAATCCAGATTACTAAAATAGAAGTCTGGATTACCAATAAATCGGGAAGTACAACCGATTCGAGAGATGTACTTGGATTTTTAGATCTGGGTGAAAATCAACCTTACAATACTGCCCTCTTTACGGGTGGAACTTCCGCTTTACCAGCCGGTACTACTGCCTCTGGCTTTAGCCAGCAATCCAATAACCTGTTGCAACGCTTGCCACAGGATGCCCGCTTAACCAACTCGAATAATGTAATCTCATTTTTTCAGGCCAATGGTGGAACAGATAACTTTGCAAAACTTACTTACGCCAGAAAACTAACAGACCGTGAGTTTACTTATCAGCCACAACTGGGTTATATCTCCTTAAATAACCCTTTAAATTCTGATGAGGTATTGGCTGTAGCCTATCGCTATACATATAACGGCGTTGAATATCAGGTAGGGGAGTTTTCGACAGATATTCCTTTTGATCCGAATAATCCGAAGGTATTATATACAAAATTATTAAAGAACGAAACCACCAAAATAAAGTTGCCAACCTGGAACCTGATGATGAAAAACATCTATTCAATAGGTGGGTATCAGATTAGCAACCAGAATTTTAAGCTTGATATTTACCGCATTGATAACACCACGGGTGTTGAAAATCCGGTTATGACCGAGGGGCAGAATACCGCCAATAAGCAATGGATTTATCTGACCGAATTTGACCGTTTAAATCAGCAGAATGAACGCAAATCGGATGGGGTATTCGATTTTGTGGCGGCAAATAATGCATTTGGATCTGCATATGCAGCCTCTTCTTATAATAATAACAGCTCTTTTGGCGGCGGTTTCTCGAACTCAAGTCTCAGTTCGCTGATCAGCAACACCAATACAGGATACATTACGATTGATCCGGCCAACGGACGCATTATTTTTCCGGTTATTGAACCATTCGGAAAGGATTTGGCTGCTAAGTTTACCCCGGCAGAGCAGGCATTGATTGATAAATATACTTTTACAGCCCTGTACGATTCGACACAGACCATTGCCAAGCAGTTGTTCCAAAATCAGAACCGCTATATCATTAAGGCCAGTTACCAGTCTGAAGTTTCGTCAGAGTTTAGCCTGAATGCCATTAACGTACCAGAAGGATCGGTTAAAGTATTTTCAGGAACCATGCCATTAACCGAAGGGGTAGATTATACGGTCGATTACCAGGGCGGAAGGGTGAGTGTTATCAACCAGGCACTTTTAATCTCGGGACAGCCGATTCGTATAACAACAGAAAATAATGAGCTCTTTGGTTTGCAGCAACGTTCTTTATTTGGAACACGTTTAGATTACCGCGTAAACAACAAGCTAAATCTGGGGGGAACATTTATGAACCTGACAGAAAAGCCGCTTACACAGAAAATAAATATTGGTGAAGAACCCATTTCAAATACCATTTGGGGTGCCGACATTAACTACAGTTCCCCATCAAGATTTTTAACCAAGCTGGTGGATAAAATTCCATTGATTTCTACCAAGGCACCTTCGAGTGTTAATTTTTACGGAGAGTTTGCACAACTGATTCCGGGGCATCCGCGTGCATTAAATTTTGCAGGTAGTAAAAACGGTGTAAGTTATCTGGACGATTTTGAAGCATCCAGATCGGTTATCGACCTAAAAAGTGCCATTGCCTGGCAACTTTCCGGAACACCGCAGTTGTTCCCGGAGTCGCAGCTGATGGATAATCTGGAATATGGCTACAACCGTGCAAGAATTGCTTTTTACAACATCGATCCTACTTTTTATAACTCAGGTGCTTCGACTACTCCTTCAAATATTCGCAACAACCGTACAGAACTTTCCAATCATTATGTACGCGAAATTATTGAACAGGAGGTTTTCCCGTATAAAGAAACACCAACCGGGCAGTCGTTAAACCTGAACACCCTGAACGTGGCTTTTTATCCAACGGTTAGAGGTCCGTATAACTACCGCACCACTGGTTTTACCCAGGATGGAAGACTAACCAATCCGAAAGGCAACTGGGGTGGGTTTATGCGTAAAATAGAAAGCAATGATTTCGAGGCGTTAAATGTTGGATTTATTGAGTTCTGGGTAATGGATCCGTTTATTTATAAAAACAATTCAACCGGTGGGGATCTTTATTTTAACCTTGGAAATATATCGGAAGATATTCTGAAAGACGGAAGAAAATCACTCGAAAATGGCTTGCCGGCTAACGATGATCCGACAAAATTCGACGAAACTGCCTGGGGACGTGTACCAAAACTACAACCTGTTGTACAGGCATTTGATAATGATCCGAATGTACGTAAAGCACAAGATGTTGGTTTAGATGGTTTATCCAACCAAAATGAGCGTGTCAAATTTGCAAGACAGCTTAACCTGATTAAAGCACAGTTAAATCCGCAGGCAGCGGCCGAGCTGGATGCCGATCCTTCATCAGATGATTATGCATATTTCAGAGGACCGGAACTTGACCGGATCAATGCAGGCATTTTAAAGAGATATGAAAGATATAACGGTACAGAAGGAAACTCAAAAACTTCTCAGCAATCGCAGGAAGAGCTGGGCATAGAAAATTCGGCTTCTACTTCTTTGCCGGATGGTGAAGACATCAACCGCGACAATAACATGAGTCAGACCGACGAATACTTTCAGTATAAAGTATCGATCCGTCCGGGGGATATGGTTGTTGGACAAAACTTCATTACCGATAAAGTTACCTCGCAGGTAAAACTGGCAAACAATACCACCCAAGCGGTTACCTGGTATCAGTTTAGAATTCCTATTAGCGAATACAAAGACAAGGTAGGGGGCATCCAGGATTTTAAATCGATCCGTTTCTTCCGTATTTTCATGACAAACTTTGCTGATACGGCTGTTCTTCGTTTTGCAAAACTTCAGCTTATACGCGGTGAGTGGCGTGCCTACAATACTAAAAATGAAGCGGAAGAAGTAATTGTCGATCCGGCATTGGCAACTTTAACCCCTGATAATTCAACCATCGAGGTTTCGACGGTTAACATCGAGGAGAACGGTAAGCGTACACCTATTCCATATGTTACGCCTCCGGGCATTCTGCGCGAAAGAGATTTCAGTAACTACCGGGGCGATACCAAGCTGAATGAGCAGTCGCTGGCCGTAACCGTTAAAAATCTACGGGATGGTTATGGGCGGGCAGCCTTTAAAACGGCCTACAGTGATTTCAGATCTTACAAACGCCTGGAAATGTTTATTCATGCCGAAGCAGTTAATAACCAGTTGCTGAGTAACAATGAAGTAGCCGCTTTTTTACGGATTGGAACTGATAACCAGGATAACTATTACGAATACTCATTACCATTAACCATTACGCAGCCCGGTACCAGCGATCCAAATGCAATCTGGCCGGAAGCCAACCGCATGGATATCGACCTGACGCTGTTTCAGAATGCGAAGCTTGCGCGTAATGTGGCCAAACAAGCCAACGGACAACCTTGGCCATCAAACGTTCCTTTTACCTATTCAGACGGAACAAGAACCATTATTGTAAAAGGACAGCCAGATATGAGTAAGGTGAGGGTTTACATGCTGGGGGTTAAAAACCTGCTAAGAAATCCGGCAAGTCCTGAAAGTGATGATGGTTTGGATAAAAGTGTTCAGGTTTGGTTTAATGAATTAAGGCTTACCGATTTTGACGAAAGAGGCGGTTGGGCCGCAACGGCACGGTTAAACCTGAAGCTTGCAGATTTTGCAGATGTTAACATTTCGGGAAGTAAATCAACCATAGGTTTTGGTTCTATAGACTCAAAAGTAAGCGAACGGAACCGGGCCGATAATGTGCTTTTAGATGTTTCGTCGGCTGTTGAGCTGGGCAAGTTCCTGCCACAAAAATCGGGCGTTAAAATCCCAATGTTTGTGAGTTATTCGAAGCAGGTTTCTACACCACAGTATAACCCGCGTACACCGGATATTGAACTTAAAAATGCGTTGAATCAATCGACCAAAGAGCAAAAAGATTCCATCTTAAATTTTGCACAGGATTATACCGTTAGAAGAGGGATTAACTTCACCAACGTAAGAAAAGAAAGGGTAAATAATGAAAAGCCGGTAAGGTTGTGGGATATTGAAAACTTCTCGGCAAGTTATGCTTATACGCAGTACAATCACCGCGATTTTATTAACCAGAGCAGTATCCAAAATACATACCGGGCATCCCTTCAATATAATTATTCGAAAGAAGCAAAGAATTATGCCCCTTTTGAAAAGATTATAAAATCGAACATGCTGGCTCTTTTAAAAGATTTTAATTTCAGCCTGATGCCAAGTTCGATCAATTTCAGGGTGGATGTAGATCGTTTATATGCCGAGAATACCCTGCGTAACAACGACCCAAGTAATGCTTATTCGCCTAATCAGGGTGGGTACGGTACTACTTTTAATAAGAATTTCAGAATGACCCGGATTTATGGGATTGCCTGGAATTTAACACGTTCGTTGCAGCTTGATTTCAATGCCACCAATTACTCAATTATTGATGAACCGGACGGCAGGATTAATGGAGCAAAACGCGATACGGTTTGGCAGAACCTGATCCGGCTTGGCCGAACAACAGATTACAGCCATAACTTAAATGTAACCTATAATTTACCGATTGATAAGATTCCAGGTTTTAACTGGTTAACTGTTAAAACCCGTTATGGTACCACTTTTAACTGGCAAACAGAACCACTGGCAACCCTGAGAGATCCAAACATTAATT
>JASLGV010000157.1 GCA_030149995.1 Pedobacter sp. | reverse complement strand
CTGGTTACCTTGTTTCATGAAGCTGCATCAGAGCATGGAAAACGAATCGACAATATGTTTAAAATCACCATGATTTTAACCACCATTGTATTGGTTATTACACACATCCTGTTGTTTGGATTTTCTTATATTTATAAATACTCGGCTAAAAGAAAAGCTTATTATTATCCACATAATAATACCATTGAGAAAATATGGACCATTGCACCTGCTTTGGTATTAACCGTATTGGTATTAATGGGATTCTTAACCTGGAGATCAATTTTTTACAAAGTTGAAGATCCTAAAAACAAACCGCTGCAAATTGAGGTAACCTCAGAGCAGTTTAAATGGTCTATCCGTTATCCGGGAGCAGATGGTGTAATTGGTAGAAGAAACTACAAGTTAACAACAGCAACCAATACATTGGGTATTGATTTCAGCGATATCCAGTCGCGTGATGATGAAATGGCCGACGAAATGGTTATCCCTGTTAACCGTCCAATCAAATTATTGTTACACAGTAAGGATGTAATTCACAGTTTTTACATGCCGCATTTCAGGGTACAATTAAATACAGTACCTGGTATGCAAACGGTATTTGAGTTTACGCCAACTGAAACAACCCGCGAAATGCAGGAAAAAACAAATGATCCGAACTTTAAATATCTGTTCTATTGCTCTAAAATATGCGGTGGCGGTCACTACAACATGCAGAAAGATGTACGTGTAGTTTCTGAGAAAGAATACGAAGAGTGGTTAGCTAAACAGAAAACGTATTTAAACGACGATTTGAGAAAACAATTTAATTTGCCTGTGGCACCTGCTCCTGCACAACCAGCAGCAGATTCAGCTAAAGATTCTTTAGCTGTTAAAGGTAACCAAGTGGCTTTAAATAAATAATATACTGCAGAGCGAAACAATTATGTCAACAATAGCATTACACGACGAACACAATCACGATCACCATGAGCATGGCCATCATAAAGAGACTTTGATTTCAAAGTACATCTTTAGTATGGATCATAAGATGATCGCGAAGCAATATTTGATAACAGGTATTTTCATGGCCGTAATCGCCATGTTCTTATCTATTTTATTCCGTCTTCAACTGGCCTGGCCTGATAAGACCTTTCCGTTTTTGGAAACGTTTTTAGGTAAATGGGCTGAAGGTGGCCGTATTAAATCTGATTTTTACCTTGCCCTGGTAACCATTCACGGTACCATCATGGTATTCTTTGTATTAACAGCTGGTTTAAGTGGTACATTCAGTAACTTGCTTATTCCACTTCAGGTGGGTGCCCGCGATATGGCCTCTCCATTCCTGAACATGCTTTCGTACTGGTTTTTCTTCCTTGCCTGCGTTATTATGATGGGCTCGTTCTTTGTACAAACCGGACCAGCAGGAGCAGGGTGGACTGTTTACCCGCCATTATCCGCCTTGCCAACAGCCATATCCGGCTCGGGCACAGGTATGACTTTATGGTTGGTAAGTATGGTTCTTTTCGTCGCATCTTCTTTAATGGGTGGTATCAACTATGTAAGTACCATCTTAAACATGCGTACAAAAGGAATGGACCTTTGGAAAATGCCTTTAACCATCTGGGCCTTCTTCTTAACCGCTATTTTAGGTATTTTATCTTTCCCGGTATTGGTAGCAGGTGTGGTATTATTGGTATTTGACCGTAGTTTTGGTACCAGTTTCTACCTTTCTGACATCGTAATGGGAACTAACATTTTACCGAATGAGGGTGGTTCTCCAATTTTATGGCAACACTTATTCTGGTTCTTAGGTCACCCGGAGGTATATATCGTAATTATGCCTGCATTGGGTATCTCATCAGAAATTATCTCTGTAAACTCACGTAAACCAATCTTTGGTTACCATGCGATGGTTTACTCACTTATTGGTATTACCGTATTGTCGTTCATCGTATGGGGTCACCACATGTTTGTAACCGGTATGAACCCGCTGTTGGGTGGTGTATTTATGATTACAACCTTAATTATTGCGGTGCCTTCGGCAGTAAAGACCTTTAACTACCTGGCAACGCTGTGGCGTGGAAACATCCGTTTTACACCTGCTATGTTGTTCGCTATCGGTTTGGTATCGTTCTTTATCTCTGGTGGTTTAACCGGTATCTGGTTGGGTAATGCTTCATTGGATATTGCACTTCACGATACCTATTTCGTAGTTGCCCACTTCCACCTTGTAATGGGATCGGCAGCAATTTTCGGAATGCTTGCCGGTGTTTACCACTGGTTCCCTAAAATGTTTGGCCGTATGATGAATCCTAAATTAGGATACTTACACTTCTGGTTAACATTTATTTCGGCTTACCTGGTGTTCTTCCCGTTACACTTCTTAGGTCTGGATGGTGTTCCACGTCGTTACTATGCGTTTACAGAATTTGAGTTTATGAAAAAATGGTTAACCGTAAACGTATTTGTTACCTGGGCAGCTATTGCAGCGGCACTTGCGCAAGTAGCGTTTCTGTTTAACTTCTTCTATTCAATCTTTAAAGGTAAGGTAGCTCCTCAAAATCCATGGGGTGCAAATACCCTGGAGTGGACTACACCTGTTGAACATATTCATGGTAACTGGCCTGGAGAAATTCCAACTGTTTACCGTTGGCCATATGATTACAGTAAGCCAGGACATGATGAAGATTTTATTCCTCAAACAGTTCCTTTCTCTCAAACCATGAGCTCTAACCTGCCACATGATTTTGAAGGAAATGCAGAAGCAGAAAAAATTCAGCAAGATTGGGAAAAAGCCAATCCTGTAACAGAAAATAAAGGCTAAATTTATAGCTTAGTGTAATTTAAAGGGTATCTGATTAAGTTTCTGCTTATCCGGATACCCTTTTCATCTTATTAGATATGATCAACAGATCAGAAAAACGTTTCATTCGGATTAATTTAATAACCATTATAGTTACTTTATTGGTTATTCTGGCTGGTGGGGTTGTACGGAGTACAGGATCAGGTATGGGATGTCCGGATTGGCCTAAATGTTTCGATCGGTATATTCCACCGACCGATGTTTCCCAACTTCCGGCCGATTATAAAGAGAAATATGTGAAGGGCCGGTTAAAGAAGAATGAACGCTTTGCAAAGTATCTGGAATCAATGGGCCGTGTTAAACTGGCCGATAGCATTCGCCACGATCAGTCTATTACCGTACCCGAAGAATTTAATGCAGCCAATACCTGGACAGAATACGTAAACAGGCTTGTAGGAGCAACAGCAGGTATCTTTTTACTGCTAACTGCTGTATATTCATTTGCTTATCGCAAAACGGCTAAACGCATTATTGTATTAAGTATTCTGAATGTATTTATAGTGGGTTACCAGGCCTGGCTGGGTTCAATCGTAGTATCGACCAATCTGGCACAATGGGTGGTAACTGTACATATGTTGCTGGCCATTTTAATCCTGGCTATTTCCATTTATACTTATCAGTATGCAAAACAGCTTAACCAGGTACCGTCGGTTATTATGTACCGCATTATGTGGTTAAAAGGGTTTTTGTTTTTTACGTTGGTGCTAAGCATTTTGCAAATCGTGCTGGGTACAGAGGTAAGGGAAGGAATTGACCTGATATCCAAATCGCTGCATTTTACGGCGCGTGCGGGTTGGGTAGCAAAACTGGGTGCTGTTTTCTCTTATCACAGGGATATGGCCATCTTGGTTACGATCTCAAATCTGGTGGTTTATAAAATGGTAACAGATCGCTTTAGCGGTAAAGCAGCACCTTTATTGAGTGCACGTTTTATTGTGATTATTCTGATCATTCAATTGTTAAGCGGATTTATTTTAGCTTACATGGGATTACCACCTTTTGCACAAACGCTTCACATTTTATTTTCAACTTTGCTGTTTAGTTTACAGTTCTATTTGTATTTGCTCGTTTATAAAACAAGTACATATAAACAATAATTATAAAAATTTTGAAACAATTATTATCAGATTTTTCGAAACTCATTAAATTCAGACTCAGTTTTACTGTTGTTTTCTCTGCTTCGATTTCTTTTTTAATCGGGCAGAAGATGCAGGTAGGAAGAGGACAGATTGCTTCTATTAACTGGGAGAACTGGCTGATTCTGATTGTTGGTGGCTTTCTGGTAACAGCAGCGGCGAATTGTTTTAATGAGATTATAGAGAAGGACCTGGATAAACTGATGTCAAGAACCAAAGACCGGCCAATGCCAGCAGGACGTATGACAACTGGTCAAGGGTTAATTCTGGGGATCTTTATGAGCTTTTTAGGAACTTTCCTGCTACGTAAGCTCAACCTTGAAACAGGACTTCTTTCCGTATTCTCAATCTTATTATATGCATTTGCCTATACGCCGCTGAAGCGTAAATCGCCTATTGCTGTATTTGTAGGTGCCATACCAGGTGCCTTGCCACCACTTATTGGTTA
>JASLGV010000145.1 GCA_030149995.1 Pedobacter sp. | reverse complement strand
CACTAAATAAAGCACAAATGAAAAAAATCACTTTAATTTTGGCCATGGTTATGTTTACCATTGCCGGCGCATTTGCGCAGATTGAAAAACCAGTTACCTGGTTGTACTCTGCGAAAAAAACAAGTAATACAGAAGCCGTTTTATATCTGAAAGCAAAAATTGAGGGCAACTGGCATATTTATTCTCAAAATATGAAAGATGGTGGGCCGGTAAAAACAACTTTTGCATTTACACCTTCTAAAGATTATACACTGGTTGGAAAAACCGAAGAGCCAAAAGCAATTGTAAAATACGAAAGTACGTTCAAAATGAATGTAAGTTATTTTGAGAACGATGTTATTTTTCAGCAAAAAATAAAACTCAATAAAGGAACAACCGTTGTTAAAGGTAAAGTAGAGTTTATGGTATGTAACGACAAACAATGCTTGCCACCGGATGAAGTTGAATTCAGCATCCCGGTTAAATAAACCGAAAAAACGAATAGAACAGCCGCCAAGATAGCGGCTGTTTCTGTTTAAAGTAAAATAGCAGCGCTGTATAGGATTATATATGAAACCTTTATAAATAATTCTTAATTTCACGCCTTAAAACACACACAAATGAAAAAGTTTTTATTTCTGTTACTGGCTGTAGCCATGCTGATGGCTTTGCCCTCCGTTCGCAGCTATGCTAAAGTAACACAGGATAGTAGCAAGACTTCGTCTGTACCAGACGACATTCAGTTTACAGAGGTTGGTTCGCCCCAGGATAGTGCCGCCAACAGCGTTGTAAAAGACTCGGTAACTAAAGATACAGTAAAAGCCGGCGTGCCTAAAAACACGGCAGATTCGGGTGGGTCAAAAACATTGTTTTCGATCTTTGCCGCCGGCTTTATAGCAGGGCTAATTGCTTTTTTACTTCCCTGCATTTTTCCAATGGTACCGTTAACGGTAAGTTATTTTACCAAGCGGGCAGAAACAAAGGGAAAAGGGATACAGGGAGCCATTATATACGGGGTGTCTATTATTGTAATATACGTTGTGCTGGGCCTCATCATAACCGTTATCTTTGGAGCCAGTGCCTTGAATGAACTTGCCACCGATGGGTTTTTCAATGTATTTATATTTCTGGTTCTGCTTATTTTTGGAATTTCTTTCCTGGGGGCTTTTGAGATTACGCTGCCAAGCGGGTTTGTAAATAAAATGGACGCCAAATCTGATTCAAAAGGTTTAACGGGTATCTTTTTTATGGCAGCAACCCTTGCGGTTGTTTCCTTTTCTTGTACCGGACCGCTGATTGGAACACTACTGGTTACTGTTGGCCAAACAGGTGGTTACCTTGCCCCGGTTATGGGGATGTTTGGGTTCTCCCTTGCTCTGGCATTGATTTTCGTGGTTTTTGCCATCTTCCCAAGCTGGATGACCTCGCTGCCTAAATCCGGTGGTTGGTTAAATTCGGTAAAAGTGGTGCTGGGATTAATTGAAATTGCACTGGCACTTAAATTTTTATCTACAGCCGACCTTGCCTACCATTGGGGAATTTTAGATCGTGAAGTTTTTGTCGCCATCTGGATTGTGATTGCCTTTATACTCGGTTTTTACTTGTTGGGTAAAATTAAATTTTCGCATGATAGCGATCTTCCCTATGTATCTATACCAAGGTTGTTTTTAGGTGGTGCTGCATTTGTTTTTGCCTTTTACCTGATCCCGGGCTTGTGGGGCGCTCCATTAAAAGCCGTTAGTGCTTTGGTACCTCCCCTTTCCACACAGGATTTTGTAATTGGACAGGAAAGTGGTTCGGCAAATACCGTTAAATCGGAGTCGGGTAAAAAAAGAAAATATGCCGACTTTTTGCATATTCCACACAATATAGACGGCTTTTTTGATTATGAAGAAGCGCTTGCCTATGCCAAAGAAGTTAAAAAACCATTATTTTTGGATTTTACCGGACATGGTTGTGTAAATTGCCGTGAAATGGAGGCCAGGGTTTGGTCTGATCCGCGTGTATTAAAAAAGCTGAAAGAAGATTACATCGTGGTTTCCCTTTATACAGATGATAAAACAACTTTGCCGGAAAGTGAGCAGTTTTATTCGAAAGTATTAGAAACAAAGGTAAATACAGTGGGTAAAAAATTTAAACACTTGCAGGCCGAGCGGTTTAAAACCATTTCACAACCTTATTACGTGCTTTTGGGTACTGACGAGCAGGAACTGGTTTCACCTCCTATTGGAGTTGAATTTAACATAGATAAATATTTGCAGTATCTGGATAACGGACTTTCAGAATTTGCGAAAAAAAAGACAAATGAATAAGATAAAGAAAATTGGTGTTTTAACCTCTGGCGGAGATTCGCCAGGCATGAACGCCGCCATCAGGGCAGTGGTAAGAGCTTCTATTTATTATGAAATAGAAGTGTTGGGCGCATTGAGAGGATACGAAGGGTTGATTAATGATGATTTTATTGTAATGGACCGTAAATCCGTTGCAAACATCATTCAGCGGGGTGGTACGATTTTAAAAACAGCCAGAAGCGATTCTTTCAGAACAAAAGAAGGTCGCGAAAAGGCGCATCAGAACCTGATCGCAAGGGGTATAGATGCTTTGGTCGTAATTGGTGGCGATGGAACGTTTACGGGTGCTGATGTTTTTTCAAAGGAGTACGATTTTCCGATTGTGGGCTTACCGGGCACCATTGATAACGACCTGGCCGGAACCGATTTTACCATTGGCTACGATTCGGCCATCAATACGGTTGTAAATGCCGTGGATAAAATAAGAGATACCGCCGAGTCTCACGATCGTTTATTTATCGTAGAAGTGATGGGCCGCGATTCGGGCTTAATCGCTTTGCGTAGTGGTATTGGTGTAGGCGCAGAAGCCATTATGATTCCCGAAGCCAATATGGGCGTTGAAGATGTTTTACATAAGCTGGAAAACGGCCGGAAAGATAAATCTTCAAAAATTATTGTGGTAGCAGAGGGCGATGAAATTGGCGGAGCCTTTAAAGTGGCAGAGATTCTCGAAAGAAAATATCCGCATTACGATACAAAAGTTTCAGTTTTAGGACATATACAAAGAGGGGGGCGTCCAACCTGTATGGACCGCGTTTTAGCCAGCAGGTTTGGTGTGGCAGCGGTAGAAGGGCTTACAAAAGGACAAAGCGGTGTAATGGTTGGACAGGTAAATAAAGAAATAACCTTTACCCGGTTCGATCACGCCATTAAGCACATCGATGCGAAAGAGGTAACTTCTGCCTGGCTCAAACTGATCGATATTCTTTCTTTTTAAAAGAGCGCAAAAACGAAAAAAGCTGTATTATCATAAATAATACAGCTTTTTTATTAGAAGCCTGTTGCTGGCAGCGTCTTGGGAACTCCCGGGTTACAGTAATAAATCGGCAACTTCATTCCAGCTGTTTACACGCTCATATTCTGTAATTAAAAGGTTGTGCGGTGAAGTGAAAAGCAACGGACGCCCTTTGAAATTAGCAAAATTCTTAATTCTGTCGTCGATCATAATGTCTACATCTACTACTTTATGGCCGCAAAACATGATGTGTTTCCAGTCGATAAAAGGAAAATGATCGGCCAGCCAATCGTATTTATCAATCAGGGAATTTCTGAATTCCAGGGCAGCCGATACAATGTATACATCGTATTTTTCCTGAAGCGCTTTGATTACGCGCTGGCTGTCTTCTATTACTTCTAGGTCTCTGAAAAAACCGGGTTCGTTAATGTATTCAAACCACTTATGATTTATTTCGGCGGGTACATGCTGGAAGAATTCGTTGCCGGCATCAATTTTTAAATCGAGAGGGAGGTTGTAGTCGCGGTTGTATACTTTAATAAACTTTTTAATGGCATCGGCAATAACCTCATCCATATCAATGGCAATCCTTTTCATGTCGTGTCTGCAAATATTTTGGGTAAATATCTTTAAAACAAATAAAATAAACTATGTTTTTAATTTACAGTATTTTAGTTATCTTTGCAGCCCCGCAGCATGAAGCTCCGGGAACTATGTTGAATACATAAATACAATTGAAAGATGGCAACTAAAATCAGATTGCAAAGATTTGGTAAAAAAGGAAAACCTTTTTTCCACGTAGTGGTAGCAGATTCTCGCGCTCCACGTGATGGTAGATTTATTGAGCGTTTGGGTTCTTACAATCCAAATACCAACCCTGCTACCATCGAAATTAACTTCGAAAAAGCTTTAGGCTGGGTTAACAAAGGTGCTGAACCAACAGATACAGCACGTGCTATCCTTTCTTACAAAGGTGTTTTATACAAAAAACACTTAGAAGGTGGTGTTAAAAAAGGAGCATTAACTGCTGAACAAGCCGACGAGAAATTCCAGGCCTGGTTAGATCAGAAAGACGGCAAGATCACCGGTAAGAAAACCGGTTTAGTTAACGCAAAAGAAGAAGCACGCAAAGCTGCTTTAGCTGCTGAAAGCAAGAAAAATGCTGATCGTGCTGCTGCTCTTGCTATTAAAAATGCACCTGTAGTAGAAGAAGTTGTTGAAGAAGAAGTAGTAGCCGAAGAAGCTCCTGCAACTGAAGAAGCTCCAGCTACTGATGAGGCAACT
>JASLGV010000110.1 GCA_030149995.1 Pedobacter sp. | reverse complement strand
CGGTGGTGTCCACCTCTTCCCATTCCGAACAGAGAAGTTAAGCCCACCAGAGCCGATGGTACTGCGGTAACACGTGGGAGAGTAGGTCGGTGCCAAACCTTAAAAGAAACCTTGTTGTAAACACAACAGGGTTTTCTTGTTTTATAATAACTCCATCAAACAAACTTCCCTTAAGGTTTAAATTTTACATCCACACCATTTAAAGGTTAACTTAAATACAGTTGAAATCTTAACTTTGGCGAAAGATCATTGTATGAAGAATATTATCTTAGCGAGTACTTCTACACTTTTTGGTGAGGAATACCTCACTTACCTGAAAGAAGAAGTTATAAACCTGTTTAACGGCATTGATGAAATTATTTTCATTCCGTTCGCAAGGCCTGGTGGTATCAGTCACGACGATTATACTGCAAAGGCGGCTACTTTTTTTAAGGAGATTGGCATCGGCGTAAAAGGCCTGCATACTTTTAAAGATCCCGCTGATGCGATCCGCGAGGCACAGGGTTTCTTTACAGGTGGCGGTAATACTTTTCTACTCGTTCAGCAGTTGCATTATTTGAAATTAATGGATGTTTTAAAGCTACGAATAGAGTCGGGTACTCCTTATCTGGGTGCAAGCGCCGGAAGTAATATTGGCGGGGTAAACATGCAAAATACAAACGATATGCCTATTATATATCCGGCAAGTTTTGAAACAATGGGCCTGGTACCTTTTAACATTAATGCGCATTACCTGGATCCCGATCCCAATAGCAAACACAATGGAGAAACCCGGGAAACAAGAATTAAAGAGTTTCATGTATTGAATAATATTCCGGTGGTGGGGTTACGCGAAGGAAGTTGGGTACGGGTAAAAGACAATACCGTTTATACTGAAGGTAGATTTTCTTCCAGGATATTTTTACCCGGAAAGGAAGCTTTTGAATTGGAAAGTGGTTCTCAACTCGATTTTTAACAAAATACATTTAGCAGCAATGGTTAAGCGGCCTGGTTTTTTAATTAGGGCGCTCATCATTCTAACCGGAATTAATTAGCTTTGAATTTGTGAAAAGACTTGATTTTAAAAATAAGTGGGTTTTAGTTACAGGCGCCTCCTCAGGGCTTGGGTATGAGATGGCTTGTCAGCTTGCACAACATCATCAGGCCAACCTGATTATATCAGCCAGAAGATTGGAAAAGCTGGAAGCACTTAAAACTGAATTGGAACAAACAGGTGTTCGTGTACGGGTTATCCCAGCCGATCTTTCAGACCCGGCAGATACCGATAAACTAATCGATCAATGCCTGACAGGAGAACCTTTATATGCTGCCATTTTAAATGCAGGAACCACTTATTTTGGTTTGCATACAGAACTTTCAGACAAACAGTTTGAACAGATTTTACAGACCAACGTAAAGAGCGTGGTGCGTATAACCCAAGCATTGGTTAAGTATTTTGAATACTCAGGTAAGGAAGGAGCCGTTATGGCTGTATCCAGCATGGCTGCAATGTTTCCGGTACCTTATCAGGCTACTTACTCGGGAACGAAAGCTTTTCTGATGAGTTTCTTTAATGCCCTTTCTTTCGAATTAAAAAATCCTGCCCTTTCTTTAACCGTTTATGCACCGGGTGGTATCGCAACGGAGATGACTGCCGATGAAAAGTTTAATAAACTTAAAGGTTGGTTAATGCCTGTAAAGCAAGCAGCCAAAGAAGGAATTTATGCTTTGCAGCATCGTAAATATAATTATGTACCGGGAATATCAAACCGGATTGGACAACGTTTTATGAAATTACTTCCTCGTTATGTAATTGTTTCCATCCTGGCTAAATATTACAGGCGATCGCTTGGCGAATAAATTGTAAACATTTCTCCTTTCTAAGAACTACATATGCGGTTTTGCCTGCTACATCAGGTAAGTAATTCGCTACAAAGAAACGGAACGATCATAAATTAAAGATTTAACATCAGCTTCACATTGTAGTTCTAATTTTGAGCATGCTTCAAAATATTAACTATGATGAGCAGTTAATCGGAAAACTTAAGAATGGTGATACTGTTGCGTATGAACATTTATACGATCTTTTCTGGCAAAAGCTCTATAAACATGTTCTGATCCGGATCCGGGATGAAGAAGCATCTAAAGATATTGTCCAGACCATCTTCATTAATTTGTGGGAAAGGCGCGATAAAATATCTGTAGAAACAACACTGGAACAATTTCTTTTCGGAGCAGCCAAACTTCAGGTGCTAAATTATTTCAGGTCTGAAAAGGCAGATGAAAAACTGCTTAGTCATACTTTACAAAAATTAAAAGATGTTTCCACTCCTTTCAATGAGCTTGATGCTTATCTGGAGATGGAAAAACTGATCGATGTGGAAGTAAATAAGCTGCCCGATAACATGCGCAATGCATATTTATTGAAGCAGGGGCACAGCACCAAACAAATTGCCGAAAAATTAAATCTTGCCGAGCAGACCGTATCCAATCACATTTCGGAAGCTACAAGGCGCATTCGGCTTCGCCTTAAAGAAAAACTCATCGGTGGTTAATTACTTAACCAAAACTTAACAATTTCTAAAAGTAGATTCGGGCTTTCCAGGTTACTTCTCATTAAAAGGATTAACATTGGAAACAGATCGGTTTAAAGCATTACTGGAAAAATATCTGAACGGAGTTGCAAGCGAAGAGGAGATCAGGTATATCGATACCTGGTACGATCATTATGAGCAGGATTTTGCAGCCGATCCATTTGCTGATGAAAGTGATTTGGTCAAGGCACAAATGAAAGAAAACATTTGGGCAAAGATTTCAAAACCTCCTGTTGTGAAGTTATTTTTCAAAACTTACTGGAAATACGCTGCCGTGTTTGCCTTTCTGATCCCGGCATTTTTTTTAGGCAGGAATATTTTTAAAACCGATCCGGCTACGGTGCAGGGTACAACCTCATTTCAAACTTTCAGTGCAGACGCTAACTATAAAAAAATAATGCTCCCGGATCATTCCGAAGTTTACTTAAGTCCCCATTCGAGCATTCGGGTGTCCGATGCTTTCGGCAAGGAAGTTAACCGGAATATTTTCTTAGAACATGGCGAAGCTTTTTTTGCGGTAAGTAAAGATCCAAAGCACCCGTTTCTGGTACACAATGCCGGACTTTATACAAGAGTACTGGGTACAAAGTTTTCTGTACAGGCAAAAGCCAACGGTTTTATGGAAGTACGCGTAAGCGAAGGTCGTGTAGAGGTAGGCGACCAGAAAAAAGCCTTTACCATTCTAACAGCCGGGAAGAAATTACACTACAACTTTAGCAAGGCACAATGGCAGGTAGGTGAATTTGCCACACACAAGCACAACAACTGGTATGAGCAGGTGGTTAACCTCGATCATGCGGATTTTGCTGAAGTTGCAAGGCAAATCAAAATTGTATATGGCGAAAACATTTACAGCAAGCTGGCCATCGTTAAACAATACCAGTACAATCTGCGCATCCGCAGTTCGCGATCATTGGATAAAACGCTCAAAATTATATGCTCGGTTCATAACAATAAATACAGGAGGACCCGAAATGGAATAGAGATATATTAAAAAAAAACCGGACCTGAAGCAGATCCGGAAGTAATTCAGCAGAACCAGCTTGAGACCCTTTTCTGTTGAACCATTATCAATTTTTATTATTAATAATATCA
>JASLGV010000012.1 GCA_030149995.1 Pedobacter sp. | reverse complement strand
CGCCACCAGAAAGCTCCCGAAAAAACACCTGCAGCATCGAACACTTCCGGATGGTTCCAAACCACATCAAAAGCAGATAAACCGCCCAAAGAAAAACCTGCAAAAGCAATTTTACCGGTTATGGGCATCGCGACTTTCTTTTTAACGAAAGGCAACAGCTCTTTTATAACAAATTCGGTATAAAGATCTGCTTTCGCACCACGCCCTTTAAAATCAGGTATTCCGGCCACACCATATTCCATTAAGCGGTCGGCACCAGCATGAATGCCCACCACAATCAGTCGCTTATTTCTTTTATAAACGTGTGCAGCTTCCAGAATTTCATCGAATTTCATTTTTGCAACATCCTGCCCATCGTTTAACAACAGCAGTTCTATTTTTTCATTCCCCATAATATCACGGGGTATGTAAATATCGATATCAACTGCGCGTTTTAAATATGTTGAAGGTACCTGTTCCTTAATGGTTTTAACCGCTACCCGTAAAATAGTATTGTACATATGCTTCAAATTCCCCTGTCACAAGCCACAGATTTTGCGCAAAGGTACAAATCTCGCTAAACTCTCCATTAGCGGGTTTATTTTTTTACTTAAACCTTAATTTTCATGCTTTTAGGCAACCGGTTGTTTCTTTTGTTGATTTTAATTTATACCTTAAAGCATTTAATGTTTATATGGCTAAAGAGGAACATAAAAAATGGTACAGCCCAAATCTGGGGATAGACATCGATCTGCTCATTTTTGGCCATGGAGGTACGCCGGTTCTCTTGTTTCCAACAAGCATGGGCCGGTATTTTGAAAACAAGGATTTCGGATTAATTGATGCTGTTGCTCCCTTTATTAACGAAGGCAAAATTAAGATTTACTGTCCTGATGGTATTGATAAAAGCAGCTGGTATAACAAAGATATTGCGCCTGCCAACCGGGTAAAAAACCACCTCTGGTATGATAAGTACCTGCTGGAAGAGGTTGCTCCATTGGCCAGGCAGGAAACCGGCCACGCTAAAATAATTACGGCCGGCTGTAGTTTTGGTGGTTACCACGCGGCTAATTTTGCCTTTAGGCACCCCTGGCTGGTTAGCCATTTGTTTAGCATGAGTGGCGTTTTTGACATTACCGGCTACCTGGATGGTTTTTACAACGATGATGTGTATTTCAACAATCCGGTGGATTACCTGCCCAACAACAGCAACCCCGAATTACACTACCTAAAAATTGCACTGGGAACCTCAGACCGGGATATATGCAGGCCCCACAACGAGCGGCTATCGGCTATTTTAACAGCCAAGGGAATTAACCATTGGTTAGACATCAGGCAAAATGCAGATCACGACTGGCCCATTTGGCGCGAAATGTTTACCGAATATATTGCCCAGCTTTAGCGGGCTTTTAAATACAAAAATTAACACTGACCTTAACGCTTAGAGGCTCCGGTACTCAACAGCTTAAAAAAAATACGCATGAAAAAAATAGGAATTTTATTTGGCCAGGAACGCTCTTTTCCGGAAGCCCTTATCAACCGCATTAACCAGAAAGCCGAAAAAGGTATTGTAGCCGAAGCGGTTAAAATAGACAAGATTTTTCAGAATGCCGCCCTGAATTATGCCGTTATCATCGATCGCATTTCGCAGGATGTTCCTTTTTACCGGGCATCCCTGAAAAATGCAGCCATTACAGGCACCGCTGTAATCAACAATCCGTTCTGGTGGAGTGCCGATGAAAAGTTTTTCAACAACGTACTGGCCGAGCAGATTGGCGTACCCGTACCCAAAACAGCTTTAATTCCTTCAAGGGAACATCCTGATGATACCACGGCCGAGTCTTTTTCAAACCTGGTTATGCCTTTGGACTGGGATGCTATTTTTGAATATGTGGGCTTTCCGGCCTATATGAAACCGTACGATGGCGGCGGATGGCGGGATGTTTATAAACTTCATGATAAAGAAGATTTCTTTAACAAGCACAGTGAAACCAAACAGCTGGTAATGCTTTTGCAGGAAGAGATTATATTTGAAGAATATTTCAGGTGTTACTGTATTGGGGGTAAATATGTACGGATTATGCAATACGATCCGCGAAACCCGCACCACCTGCGTTATGCCACAGACCAGAAACCATCGGGCCAAAAATTATTAAAAACCGTGGAAGATTACACCATTAAGCTATGTAAATACCTGGGCTACGATTTCAATACCGTAGAATTTGCCGTAAGAAACGGGGTACCCATAGCCATCGACTTTTGCAACCCGGCTCCGGATGCCGACCTTAACAGTGTAGGCCAGGCGAACTTTGACTGGGTGGTAGAAACAACGGCTAATTACGCCATCGAACGAGCAAAAGCACAAAAACCCGGGCAAGACAACCTAACCTGGGGCGAATACATAAAATCTTCGGTAGCCGGTAAACCGCTTATTACCAAAACCAAAGAAACAGCCGCAGCTCCAAAAGCTGTAGCGAAATCAGCAGCAAAGAAAACGACTGCCAAAACAACACCGAAGAAATAATAAGGGGGATCAGATCATGAGTATCAGGCTGAATGAATTTACGCTTGGCGTTGAAGAAGAATATATGGTAATTGATCCGGTTACCCGGGAGCTTACCTCTCACGACCAGAAAATTGTGGAGGCGGCACAAAAGATACACAAAGACCAGGTAAAGGCCGAAATGCACCAGGCTGTTGTAGAAGTAGGGACCGGAATTTGCAGAAGCACACCAGAGGCCCGTAAGGAAATTGCCCAGCTTCGTTACACGGTATCGCAGCTTGCCGGCGAACAAGGTTTGCGTATTGGTGCGGCAGGTACACACCCTTTCTCGCATTGGGAGAAACAATTAATTACCGAACACCCGCGGTACAACGAAATTGTAAACGAGTTTCAGGAAGCGGCGCGCTCCAACCTGATTTTTGGTTTACATGTACATGTAGGCTTTCAATCGCGCGAGCTTGCCATACACATTGCCAACCAGGTACGTTACTTCCTGCCGCATGTTTTCGCTCTTTCCACCAATTCGCCTTTCTGGGAATCGAGAAATACCGGTTATAAATCTTACCGTACTAAAATATTCGATAAGTTTCCCCGTACAGGCATCCCCGATATTTTTAACAGCATTGAAGATTACGATAATTATGTAAAACTGCTGATTAAAACCAATTGCATGGACAATGCAAAAAAAATCTGGTGGGACATACGCGTGCATCCATTTTTCGATACAGTAGAGTTCCGCATTTGCGATTGCCCGATGCTGATTGATGAAACCATGGCTTTTACAGCTCTGTTCCAGGCTTTATGTGCCAAACTTTATAAACTGCGTTTACAAAACATGGAGTTTATCAGCTATTCGAGAGCCCTGATTAACGAAAACAAATGGCGGGCGGCCCGTTACGGCATTGACGGGAACCTGATCGATTTCGGGAAGGAAATGGAAATCAACTGCCGCAACCTTGTTTTAGAATTGCTGGATTTTATTGATGATGTGGTGGATGAACTGGGATGCCGGCAGGACATCAACTATGTACATAAAATACTGGAGCATGGAACCGGGGCCGACAGACAACTGGCTGTATACGAACAAACCGGCAGTTTTGAATCTGTGGTCGATTATATTACCAATCAAACACTTATCGGAGCCAAACCATGAAACGAACGCAGCTCAAAGTAGCCGTTATTGATATGAACGATGGGGCACCCAATCAGGGGATGCGCGGCATCCGCGAAGTGCTAACCCGTTTTCAAAACGAACACGCTGTAGATATTTATGCAGATGTTTTCGATTTACGCCAAAAAGGTGAAATACCAGACATCAGCTACGATGCCTATATTTCAAGCGGTGGCCCGGGCAGCCCCTTAGAAAGCAAGGGCGTACAATGGGAAAATGATTTTTTCAGTCTCCTGGATCAGATTGAAAATTTTAACAAATCGGGTAACGCTCAAAAGAAATATGCTTTTTTAATCTGCCACTCTTTCCAGCTGGCCTGCCGCAAGTATGCCCTGGGCAAGGTGACCGAAAGACGTTCCAATGCATTTGGTATTTTTCCCATAACCTTAACCGCCGATGGAGAAAAAGAAGAAATATTTAACGGACTGCCCAATCCCTTTTTTTCTGTAGACAGCCGCAACTGGCAGGTAATAGAACCCGATTTTGAAGCCTTTGAAAAAA
>JASLGV010000016.1 GCA_030149995.1 Pedobacter sp. | reverse complement strand
ATCCTGGTTAATGGTTGTTGTATTTTTACATCCGGCAAGGCCGATTAAGGTACAAAGTAAAATAATTAAGGTTTTGCTTTTCATTTTCCTGGCAGTGATTAAAATTCCACAAATAAACTCGGTCCGGAACCAGCGAACAGCACCAGCCGAACCTTCTTATAAATGTATTGCTTTTTTTATTCTCCCTTATTATTCTTTTTTAAATATTTAAGATTCGGAACAATCATGGCCGATAAAATAACCGCTACGCCCAGCCAGCGTAAGGCAGAAACGCTTTCGTGCAGCACCATGGCCGACATCAATACGGCTACCGGCAATTCGGCAGCACTTACAATAGAACTCAGCGCCAATCCGGCTTTGGGAATGCCTTTGGCAAAAAACAGCGGTGGTATAACAGTACCAAAAACCGCAATAATTAACCCCCATTTAAGAAGGCTTCCGCTAAGTGCTCCGTTAACAAGGAAAACAGGTGGAAAGATGATAAAGATCAGGGTGCAGGCACCTGTAATCATTAGCGCGCTTTTTTGTAACGGCGGATATTCATTTCCAAGCCGGCCATTTAGCAAAAGGAAGAGTGCATAGCAGATGGCGGCCAGAAAACCAAAGCCCAGCCCCCTGATGTCCAGTGTTCCGAGACTTGTTTCCACCATTCCGCTGGCCAGTACCGTTCCGGCCAATACCAGCAAAATGGCCATCAACTGCAAGGATGAGGGTTTCTTTTTAAAGATCAGAAATTCCAGTAAAATACCGATCCAGATAAACTGCATCAGTAAAATAATGGCAATTGAATTGGGAATAAGCTTTACACACTGGTAATAAAAAACACTTACCAAACCTGTACAGGTACCGGCAAGCACCATTTTCCACCAGGCTGTTTTGGCAACTGCTGGTCTGGCTTTAAAACCCTTTGTTCTGGTTTGAAAGTAAAAGACAATCCACAAGATAGCGGCTCCAAAAAAGGCTTGCGCGCCAGTTACATCACCCAGGGTATACCCATCGTGATAAGCCAGTTTTACAAAAGTTGAAAGGATACCAAAACTACAGGCACCCAAAAAGACCAGGATAATTCCTTTTAGCATATATAAAGATTAGCGACAAACATATAAAGGCAGGTTCTGTAACATGCCTGTATGCTTACGCAGTAAATTAAACCAATTGTTTTAAATATTGTTGGATGGTATTTTCCAAGCCAAGATAAAGGGCATCGCTGATTAGCGCATGACCTATAGACACTTCCAGTAAACCCGGAATGCTTTGTGCAAAATAATGCAGGTTGTGCAAATCCAGGTCGTGACCTGCATTTATACCGATTTTGAGTGCATTTGCTTTATGTGCTGCTGCAACATAACTGAGTACTGCTTTTTCACGATCAGCAGTATAGTTATGGGCGTAAGCTTCGGTATACAACTCAATGCGATCGGTTCCCGTATCGGCAGCGGCGGCCACCATATCCACGACCGGATCTACAAAGATAGACACCCGAATGCCGGCATCTTTAAAAACGGCCACCATTTCTTTCAAATATTGCTGGTGTTTAATGGTGTCCCAGCCATGATTAGAGGTAATTTGCCCTTCGGCATCCGGAACCAATGTTACCTGTGCCGGTTTGTTGGCCAGTACAAGATCCACGAATTTACTTTCGCTGCAATTTCCTTCGATGTTAAACTCTGTGGCAATAACGCTTTTAAGATCGTAAACATCCTGGTAACGAATGTGACGCTCATCGGGCCGCGGATGAACCGTAATACCTTGTGCGCCAAAACGCTCACAATCAAGCGCTACTTTAACCAGATCAGGATTGTTACCTCCACGGCTGTTGCGCAAGGTGGCAATTTTATTGATGTTTACCGAAAGCTTTGTCATGCAGCAAATATAAGGCTTTAGGCAATATTTAACATGTATCGGGATTTATTTACAAAAATCCGATGATCGGGAGGTGATGGCATTCAGACAATTTTTTTGCCTACAAAGTAAAAGACAACAAGCCAAATCAATCCTTTGATTAAAAAAAACAGAAAGCCTGCCAGGCCAATCCGTTTAAACCATTGTTTAACTTTTTGTTTATCCATTGCTTTAGCGGTAAAGTTAAGAAAAACTATTTTAATTTAGAAAGATTTTAAATAACCACTCCCATTGCAAAACAGCGGGTTTTGGTAATTACCCTTCCGTACGTTAACTTTAAGCAATGAAATTTAAGCTGTTAATTTATATCCTTTTGTGCGCCACAGCGGTTTCTGCACAAAATTTCGCTTCTGTTAAGAACTATAAACCTGATTATGCGCGCGTTGTAAAAGATTCGAGGCAACAAATAGCTCTTAGAAGTTTTAGCAGTGGGGGCAAAAAATATTTGTTGTTGCTGGATCCGCAAACACTTGATACCCAAATAGACCTGCGCAGCAATTACCAGGTAAACAGCATGAAATGGGCCGATTTACAGGCAGCTTTCAGCAACAGCCCATATGTAAAGGCATTGCAGGCCGCAGCGGCAAAAGATATTCAGCTTCAAAATGCAGGCATAGACCATTCCATTCCTGCCGAAAAGGGCATTACCCTTACCATTGATCTTTGCCCCTCGCATAAACCACTCGACCGCATTATTTTCGAATCGGTTTTTGAGGAATTTAAAAAGACAGCTTTACCGGTTCCACTGGCCATTTCGGTTTCGGGAAAATGGATGCTGAAACATGGCGATGATTTAAACTGGCTGAAAAGCCTTGCAGATAAGAAGGAATTAAACATTACCTGGATTAACCACTCTTATAACCACGAGGTA
>JASLGV010000509.1 GCA_030149995.1 Pedobacter sp. | reverse complement strand
GGTTAACAGGGCTTTCAGGTGTTGTTTCCAGTTCATCTGTTCTTTGATCTGGATACCCGAAAGTTTAAATATACCCCGTTCAAGGGGTTTCATGAAATCTGTCCAGACCTTTTCGCCGGCAAATACTTTAGCCAGATACTTACCCAGGGGGATGGCAATCAGCAGGGTTAGCAGGAAGGAGGCTACGATGCCCATTAATTCAGTATTCATTTCTTTTTTTTCTTTTAAATGCCCTCCAGGGCTTGTTTGTTAAAATTTTTCGGGTTTAATCAGCACGTAAATCATATAGATAAATACGGCTATGGCGATTAGAAAGAGTGCTGTCATCATATTATATTTTTTCGAACCAGTCGATTGATTTGTATGCTACCCAACACAGGAGCAGCAGGATTACAGTTGAGATAATTGTCATAATCATTTGATCTTTGCCTGCCAATAGCCAACTGTTGTACCAATAGATTTTGTGATTTTGTAATTACTTGTATGTTAGCTTATTAGGTTTTATTTTTGTTTTGAGGGGAATTTGTCACGTAAAAAAAACCTTCCATTTTGGAAGGGTTTTTATCGATATGGTAAGGCGTGGTACCGGGTTTATTTAGGTAATAATCGGTATGAAAGTTTCAGTGGGCGTTAGGTTGTAGCCACAGAGGCGCGGAGATCGCGGAAGGCATGTTTTATGTTTCAGTGGTAGTTGAGGTTTAGCTGCGGAAACACGGAAACACAGAAAACACGGAATGATTCTTTTTACTGTCATCCTGAACAAGATTGTGCTCAGGATGACAAATAGTATTTTATGGTTATCTTAAGAAGTTAATCTTTAAAATTTACCCTCTTTATTTAGAAGCTTAAAGTAATTATCGAGGTTCACGTTCAGGGTTTTTTCGAAAGAAATTTTCAGATCTTGCGGCGACGGATGTTTGTTTTTCCATTCGTTAAAGTAGTTTTTAAAAGCCTGATCCATTTTATCTCTTCCAACGGATGATTCCAGTATATACAGCCATAAAGCTGTTTTTACATAAGAAACCAGTCCATATTCTTCTGAGGTTGAGAATTGGGCTGCAGGTGTTTCAATGGCCGATTGGATGGGAATTTGAGAAATTGCCCCATAAATGGCCGCCAGAAACTGATCGGCTGGCAATGCCTTGACGTTCTCAGGGATGGCATCCCCAAAAATTGAATTGGCCCTGTATTTTTCAGCCTCATACCTAAACTGAAAATACGTGTTTAAACCTTCATCCAGCCAGGTATGTGTACGTTCATTGTTGCCCAGCATACTCATAAACCAGTTGTGTCCAACCTCGTGGGCAATTACGCCATCCAAGGTACTTACTTTCGCATCCGGACTGGTAATCAGCGTGATGGTTGGATATTCCATACCTCCACTTGAGTTGTTTTTAGGTCCTTCAATGGCCTGTACTACGGGATATGCATATTCACCTATCCAGTTACTATAATGTTTAACCGCATCTTTAATGTAATCAATGCTGTTTATCCACAGGGTATTTTGCTTGTTGTGGTAATAAGAAAAGGCTTCTACCACTTTACCGCTTGCCAACCGGGCTGTATCGTACTGAATAACGAGGTCTTTGTCTGCAAACCAGGCAAAATCGGGTACATTGTTCATTACGTACCGGAGTGTTTTTTGTGCGTTTTTATCTTTGGGTTGGTATAAAACCGGGTTTGTTTTTCTGTTTGCGGTGTTTTTTGCGCCTACGGTTTTATATTGTGCAAGCTCATCGGCGTTTTGCAGAACACCTGTTGCAGCAACTACATAAGTAGCGGGCAGGGTAATGTTTACTTTATAATCGGCATATTCACTGTAAAACTCACCCATATCCAGGTAAGGAAAAGCATGCCAGCCATCTTTATCAAATACAGCTGGTTTGGGGTACCATTGTGTTACCATAAACTGGCCGTCGGCAAAACCCGACCTCGAAAAATAATTGGGTAATTTTACCTTAAAATCGGTTGCTATGTTTACTGAGTCGCCTGGTTTTAAGGGCTTAGGTAGCAGTACCTTAATAATATCTATATATTGCGGATTCTCATGCGGTTCGGTTTTGGCAAGTTGTCCGTTAACTTTAAAATTAAGGCCGTCTATACTTCCATAAGTTACATTACTCAGTTTTTCCTTACGTGATGTATCTGCTTTTATTTGCTGAAACAGTGCCGTATTTTCATTTTTATACGCATTGGGCCAGATGTGGAACCAGATAAAATTGAGTTCTGAGGGTGAATTGTTTTTATAAACAATCGTTTCAGAACCTTTTAAAGACTTTTCAACATCATTTAACGTAACATCGATGTTGTATCGAACCTGCTGTTGCCAGTAGTTTTGCTGAGCAAATAACGAAAAGGTAAAGAAGGATAGTAGAAGAGTTAACAGATTTTTCATCAATATTGGTTTTTAATTGGTAATGAGGCAGTACCATGCGTTCTTAAGCTTAATATTTACAAACCTGTAAACATGCAAAGGCTGCCTGTTCTGATTCATACCAGTAATGATTCCCTTAATTTTTCGTAAGAT
Organism: Pedobacter sp.; assembly: GCA_030149995.1. Lineage (GTDB taxonomy): Bacteria > Bacteroidota > Bacteroidia > Sphingobacteriales > Sphingobacteriaceae > Pedobacter. Next base: position 5,075 of record JASLGV010000509.1, on the reverse strand, counting down.
AATAAAATAATGGAAAATGCGGTGGGCTGGTGATGGATCGTGGAAAATCGTTATCTTGGTGATTAGTTACATTTCTTCCTGTTAATTTTTATGATGTTGTTACAAGTTATGAAATATCAAATTGATTTAATTGTATTAATCATAATTGTTCCGGTAATCATTTTTTTTCTGTTGTTAACCACATGGGCCGTTTTTGATATCGCGAAACATAGCTCTTTATCAAGGGAAAGGAAATTTATCTTAACCAATCTTGTTAAACGGTGGCCTATATATGGAGTACTTCTTTATATTTTTAAAGAGAGACCGGCACAAACAAAGCATTAATTATCGGATTGGATAAGCGTATTGTGTTAAGCCTGGATTAAGATGCCCTAAATATGTATAATTTGGCAATTTTAGGTTATGCTAAAACTGATGTTGCAGTGAAGAGGTGACAAATATGGTTGTAAGGTATACTGTTTTTAAATTTTATAGGATAAGATTATCGAAATCATAAAAAATGAAGATTTTTTTTCTTTGTAGCCCAGGCTAAAAAGTTGGAAATTTAAAGAGGAGAGAGGCGAACTTAATAATAAACGTTTACGCCTGGATCTGGTATTCTTCAATCTTGCGGTAAAGGGTGGTGAGTCCAATGCCCATTAAGCGCGCAGCCTCCGTTTTATTACCCCTGGTGTGCAAGAGCATTTTCTGAATGTGTTGCTTTTCTACCAGCTGTAGGTGATGGGCATTTTCTAAGGGAACCGGTTCAAAAAATTCGGGAGGCAGGGCCGATATACTTAAAACGGCACCATCTGATAAAATAACAAGCCGCTCAATTACATTTTTTAATTCGCGTATGTTGCCTTTCCAGTTATGACTTTCGAGGAGGGAAAGAAGTTTTTTGTCTATTTCGGGTGCCACGGTGTTTACTTTTCCGGCAAATGCCTGTAGATAGTGTTTGGCCAGCAGGGGAATATCGCCCTTTCTTTCGTTTAGAGAAGGGAGGGAAATGCTGAAGACCGAGAGCCGGTAATAGAGGTCTGAACGAAAACTGCCCGAAACGGCCGCTGCTTTTAAATCCTTATTTGTGGCAGCTAAAATGCGCACGTTTACCTGTTGTGTATGCGTATCGCCAATTTTAATAAAACGTTGGTTTTCCAGTACACGTAGTAATTTTGCCTGCAAATCCAGGTCCATTTCACCAATCTCATCCAAAAATAAAGTACCGCCGTTTGCTTCTTCCAGCAGGCCTTTTTTATCTTTAACGGCACCGGTAAACGCACCGGCTTTATAGCCAAATAATTCACTTTCCAGTAAATCGCGGCTAAAACCACTACAGTTTAAGGCAACAAAGGGGGCGTTAGCCCGGGCACTTTCGTAATGAATAGACTGGGCAAAAACTTCTTTTCCGGTACCAGTCTCACCCAGGAGCAAAACGGTAGCATCTGTTTTACTGACCTTTCGTGCCAGTTCAATGGCTTCTTTTATCGCTTTAGATTGCCCTATAATGGTTTCAAAACGGTGTTTCGAAGCAATTTTATTTTCGAGCTCAGCGACGCGGCGTTGCAGCTTTGATTTATCAAGTGCTTTGTACAACAGCGGAATAATTTTATCGTTATCATCGCCTTTTACCAGGTAATCGAAAGCACCGTTTTTAATGGCCAGTACGCCATCAGAAATGGTTCCGTAAGCGGTTAGGTTAATGATTTCTACATAAGGTTTTAAGGCTTTGATGTCTTTTACCAGCGCCACACCGTTTACATCGGGTAGTTTTACATCGCTGATTACAATCTGCACATCGTTATGCTGCAGCAATTTAAGGCCTTCTTTGCCACTATTGGCTTGTAATGTTTTAAATCCTTCCAGCTCAATAATCCTGGAAAGTAAGCTGCAGATTTTCTTTTCATCATCAATGATGAGCACTGTGCCGTTCATAGACTGTAATTTATAAGGCAATATTAAGCAAAATTACCAGATATCGGTTGTTTACTTTTTCTATGTTCCCGAAAGGAATGTCAGGAAAAAACAAAGATAAATGAACCGGATCGATACGTGTTTCTATTGGATTTTGGTTTTAGCCTAACAACCATTTGGTAGCTTTTTTGTTTCGGAAGCCGCATAATAAAAGCAAATTGCTCATATTTGACTACACAAAACAAATTTTATGCTTAGGAGTCTGCTTGCAATTGCATTATTGCTTTTGAACGTGGTTTTTTGTCTGGGTCAGCAGGTACGCCCGGTAAAATCATCTGATATTTATGGCGAACTTAAAACCTTTAAAAATCTTTCCAGAGTGCTGTACCTGGCGGCGCATCCCGACGATGAAAATACCGGATTGCTGGCCTATTTTGTACATGAAAAAAATCTGGAAACAGCCTATCTGTCTTTAACCAGAGGCGATGGCGGCCAGAATCTGCTTGGCAATGAACAGGGCGCTGCACTGGGGCTAATCAGGACATTTGAACTTTTAGAAGCACGTAAACTGGATGGTGCACAACAATTTTTTACCCGTGCCATTGATTTTGGCTTTTCTAAAAATACGAACGATACTTTTAAGCAATGGAATGCAGACAGCCTTACATCGGATGTGGTTTGGGTTATCCGTAAATTCAGGCCGGACATCATTATTTGTCGTTTCCCGCCTACGGCTGCTGCCGGGCATGGCCAGCATGCAGCCTCGGCAGTGGTAGCAGAAAAAGCTTTTAAAGCTGCGGGCAATCCCGGTCAGTTTCCCAACCAGTTAAAGTATGTAAGTACCTGGCAACCGAAACAGTTGCTGTGGAATACCTTCCGCTTTGGAAACACCAATACAACCGCCGAAAATCAGCTTAAAATAACCATGGGACAATATGATCCGTTGCAGGGCATGGGCTACGGGGAGCTTGCGGGCATTAGCAGGAGTCTTCATAAAAGCCAGGGGGCAGGCACCCCCTCGGTTGCAGGTATCCGCACCGAGTATTTCGCACAGGTGGCCGGGCAGCCATTAGGTAAAGATCTGTCGGGAGAACTGAATAAAACCTTTGGTACCGTAGGGTATCCTGGTATAGATAAGGCATTGGACCTGATTGTTAAAAATTTTGATTTTCAGGCACCAGACCGGTCTTTGCCGGGTTTAATAGAACTCCGTAAACAATTAATAAACATTAAAGATCAGAACTTGCGTACACATAAGTTGCAGGCTCTGGATAAATTGATTTTACATTGCAGCGGTTTTATGGCCGAGCTGGTTACCGGTACGCCAACAGCAGTAGCGGGCAGTACCCTTCCTTTTAAGCTGAACCTTATTGCCCGTTCCGTTGTGCCGGTTTCGCTGCAATCGCTGAGCTGGCCCGGGAGCACAGAAAAGATTTATAAAATTTTAACAGGCGATTCATTAATTACCTTAAATCAGCACATTCGCATCCCGGCCAATGCACCTTTAACAGAACCTTACTGGCTTGCAAAACCACCACTTAATGCAGCTACTTTTAGTGTTGCCAGCGATACGTTAATTGGTTTGCCCGGGGCTGAACCCTTTTTACAAGCCAGGTTAAGTTTAAAGATAGGCGAGGTTGCAATGGACATACAGCTGCCTTTATCTTACAAAAAACTCGATCCTGTAAAAGGCGACGTGGTAGAGCCTTTACGCCTCGTACCTGTAGTGGAATTAAAATTTAACCAGTTGGTTTACCTGGCCCGGTCAGATGGCGGTTTAAAAGTTGACCTGCAATTTAAGATAAACACAGATCAGGCCTTTAAAAACGGAACCGTTACCTTTACTTCGGGCGGGCAGGTGCTGGCTTCTTTTTCAGATGTTTCCTTACAAAGCGGGGAGCAAACCCGGTCGTTTACACTTACTAAAAAACAACTCGATCCGCTACATGCCAACCAGTTTAAACTGGAGGCCGGTTTTAATTCGAACGGGGTTGTTTATGATAAAAGTCAGCAATTAATCCAGTACCCACATTTACCCACCCTGCAATATTTTGCGCCTGCAACTACGCAGGTAATAAAAGGCGATATTCGGGTTACTGCCCAAAAAATTGCGTATCTGGAAGGTGCCGGCGATTTAATTCCTGCTTTTTTAAGGCAATCAGGCTTGCAGGTAGATGTTTTAAAAGCTGCTGATGTGCAGGACGCCTCTAAACTGGCCACATACGATGCCCTTGTAACGGGTGTTCGGGTGGTTAATGTAGAAAAGCAGTTGCCTGCCTGGTTACCAGCGCTAAAAAACTATGTTAAAAACGGGGGAACGCTGATCATGCAATACAATACACAACAGGATATGACGACAAACGATTTTGGTGTATATCCCTTTTCCTTAAGCAACAAGCGGGTAACGGAAGAAGATGCCGAAGTGGTATTTTTAAACCCGGCACATCGCCTGCTTAATGAGCCGAATAAAATTACTGCCGCCGATTTTAAAGGCTGGGTACAGGAACGGGGTACTTATTTTCCCGATAACTGGGATCAGCGATACGAACCTTTATTTGAAATGCACGATACGGGCGAGGAGCCTTTAAAAGGCGCTACGTTATATGCTAAATACGGAAAGGGTCATTTTATTTATACTTCGCTCGCTTTTTTCAGGCAGTTACCCGCTGGCAATGCAGGGGCAGCCAGATTGTTTTTTAATTTCTTATCAGCCGGAAAATAAACTTTAACGGATATCAAAACCTTTTCATATAAAACAACAGCGATGAAAAAGATAACGGAGAACTGGAATTTGTGGTATGTGCTGCTGGCACTGTTTTTACTGCTGCAAATAATTTTTTACTACTGTTTTACTAAATACTGGGCATGAGCAATACAGACTGGTGCGTACTTGTTTTTACCCTGCTGGTGGTGGTGGTTTACGGGATTTATATTGGCCGCGGGCAGAAAAGCAATGAGTCTTATCTACGTGCAGATAATAAAATGCCCTGGTATATTGTGTTGCTGGGCATAATGGCTACGCAGGCAAGTGCCATTACTTTCTTATCGGCGCCGGGACAAGCTTATACAGACGGGATGCGCTTTGTACAATATTATTTTGGCCTGCCGCTGGCCATGATTGTGATTAGTATAACCTTTATCCCGATTTTTCAGCTCCTTCGGGTATATACAGCATACGAGTT
>JASLGV010000508.1 GCA_030149995.1 Pedobacter sp. | reverse complement strand
TTATTATGCTCCAGATGCAAAAGAAGGCTCAACAACAGCCTTGTTGTATACGCAGTTACCAATCAGCCATATTATTGATGGAGTGGAACTGATGCACACTACGCCTTCAAACCGTGCTGCAAAAAGAGTTCCTGATGCTGTTGATGCCGGCTTTACTTTTACGGAAGGTGGCGCTTATTCTTCACAAGCGGTTATGAGAAAACTGAGCAAAACAGTTAACGGCAGAAGAATATTACAAGACACCAATAACTCGAGCAACGATTTTGTAAGTATATTAAAAGCAGACCCTACCAAAACAGTATTCAAATAAGTGAGATATTTTATTATTACTTTATTTATAAGTCTATCTGTAACAGCAAATGCCCAACAGGCAGCTGTTACAGATAGCTTATTTATGCACAACCAAAACCTGCAAAACTTTGATGCGCTTAAATGGGGTCTCCCCCATTTACTGCTTTCGCCTATAACCAAAGCATCTGTTTTGGAACTGGGTTATCATTATGAAGGTGGTCATTACCGAACAGCTCAACAAGCAGAGAAAACCTCAGAAGCGGCCTTTAAAACCGAAGGCATCAGCACCCTGAACCGGTTTAAATTATATGGCTATTTCAGCTTTACAAAAACCTGGCAAGACAGTCTTGCATTAAGCCAGAAAGGTATTGAAAATGAATATCAGCCTTACTATCATTTTTCGGTTAAGGCTGGACCTTTTGAGCGGCAAACCTATACGGGTGGCGGCCTGATCTCTTATGAACTGATTAAGGATAAATTTTTCATTGGAACCGGGATCGATTATCTTTACAACCGTTCAGACCGTTCTATTGATCCCAGATCAACAGTCATTACTTATAATTTAAAATTCGATCCACAAATTACCTATAAAACAAAATATGGAAATTTTGGATTAACTTTTCATGTTGGTTATGGCGATGAATCTGTCGCAATCAAGTATAAAAATTCAAGGGCTCTTGGCGATCGCATCTCTTACATTAATTATGGCTTTGGCTATTCAGAACCCAGTCAGAATAACTTTAACAGAAAATTAAATAATAATGGTTTAGCTTTGAATTATGCCGGAAGTTTTAATCATTGGACAATCAATACGGCAGTAGATTATAAAGTTGAAAATGAGGATAACCGGTACCCTAAGAATAATTCGGCCTCTAACTTAACTTTTGGTATTTATCAATTAGAAACATACTCTTTTAAGTTACTTTTAAATAAAAAGGGAACGTCTTACGATCATCAATTCTATGTACTGGCACAGCAAGAAAACGGGGATGATAATTTAATTGAAAAACAAAGCCGGAATTATACTTACAACAGTACAGCTGTTAATTTATTATACAGCTTTCTTACACACAAAAATGCTCAACCTTCAACTTTATGGTTTGCCAAACTTAACTATAAAGACGTGGCGGTTCGAGATGCTTCGGTTGACAATAATTTAAGCTATTCTTATCTAAATCCATACCTTGGGAACACCATTTTCTGGAAATATAATAAGTCTAATATCTTTACAACAGAGTTTGCTATAGGAGCCCGATTACCGTTAAATTCAAATGTGTATGTACCGGATACACAAATCAAGGTATTTACGCAAGGTGTTGTTTTTCCAAATTACATGTACTACTCGAGTACAGCAGCCGAAATCCAATTTAAAGCAAATTATTCTACAGATAAAATACTTAAAAATTTCAAAACGGGTTTTACTTTAAAGTCTTCTTACGTACAAAGAATAAAATCTTCTACTCAAAAATTCAATACTGCTTTTACACCTGATAAGAATTTCCTGGGACTTGACCTTGGTTTAAATCTTTACTTTTAAATTCAAGCGCTGCCGAATCCGTTTTTGAAACGGATTCGTTGTAAGTTATCGAAAGTGAACATACGTTAATAAGTTCCCTCCTTAAAACATATTTTTAGCGAACAGTTGCTCTCCGAAGAAAATGGAAGCCTGTTCGTTAAAATCCTGTGTATCGCCACTGGTATAAAATTCCTTTTTGCCTTGTTTTGATAAAGATGATTCGATTTCAGGATGCCTGTTCAAGTAATCTGATAAGCTGTGTGCCACGATCTCACCCTGCGATAATATATGAATAGAATCGGGAAGGATTTCTTTCAGCTTAGGCAATAAAAGCGGATAATGTGTACAGGCCAGCAAAATGCAATCTATATCTGCACACTGGTTAAGCAATGTTTCGCAATATTCCTGTACAAAATAATCGGCACCTGCCGATAAATGCTCATTGTTTTCAATTAGCGGTACCCACATCGGACAACTTTGCTGATAAACATTTAATTCGGGATAAAACTTATTGATTTCCATTAAATAAGATGCCGATTTGATGGTACCACGTGTGCCCATTACGCCTACCTGCAAACTACGTGTATAATTTCCAATTACTTCTGCAGTTGGCCTGATTACCCCCAATACACGCCTGCCTGGCCACCTTTCGATCAGGTCTTTTTGCTGAATGGTTCTTAAAGCTCTTGCCGATGCTGTATTACAGGCCAGGATAACGAGTTTGCAGCCCTTATTAAACAACCATTCTACACACTCAAGGGTAAACTTATAAATGGTATCAAAAGAGTGATCCCCGTAAGGAGAACGTGCGTTATCACCAAGGTACAGGTAATTATAATCCGGTAGCTTTTCTGCAATGGCCTTAAAGACTGTTAAACCTCCATAACCAGAGTCAAAAATGCCGATGGGCGACGAATTATCCATAATAAGATCGGAATTGGGTATTGCTTAATTAAATACAAAGTAAGGCATTAAAACAAAAAAGCGGAACAAGTTTTGAAACTTATTCCGCTTTTTCTAATACAGAAGATTTATCTACTTCTTATTTTTTAGGAGCTGCTGGTTT
>JASLGV010000505.1 GCA_030149995.1 Pedobacter sp. | reverse complement strand
CAGCGATGGTTATATGTTGGGGTATGTAGCCGATACACAATAGGTTTAGGTAAAATATTTTAGACTTTTACAATGGAAGATAATATTCGTAAACCGGCAGAAAATGCACAGGATGATCAGATCGGATCGCTGGTGCCCACGCATTTTACAGATTGGGGACTGATCGACTATCAGCAGGCATGGGATAAACAGGAAGCGCTTCTGAATAAAACGGTGGCACTGAAAACAGAAAACAGGGTAAATGGTACTTCTTTGATGACACCTAACTACCTGGTTTTTTGCGAACATCCTCATGTGTATACCCTGGGTAAAAGTGGTGTACCCGAAAATCTGTTGCTGGATGATGAAGGCTTGAAAGAAAAGGGCGCCACTTATTACAAGATAAACAGGGGCGGTGATATTACTTATCATGGCCCCGGGCAGCTGGTTGGTTACCCAATACTGGACCTCGATAATTTCTTTACGGATATACACCTTTATCTGCGGACATTAGAAGAAGCCGTTATTTTAACGTTGAAAGATTATGGCATCGATGCCGGCCGTTATCCGGGATATACAGGTGTGTGGTTGGATGCCGACAATGAAAAAGCCCGAAAAATCTGTGCCATGGGCGTACGTTGCAGTCGCTGGGTTACCATGCATGGTTTTGCTTTTAACGTAAATGCCAACCTTGATTATTTTAAAAATATTGTGCCTTGCGGCATTGACGATAAAGATGTTACTTCTCTGGAAAGGGAACTTGGGCAAAAGGTAGATATGGATGAAGTGAAACACCGGTTAAAAAACCATATTGCCGCCTTATTTAAAATGGATTTGATTTAATACACATCTGTTTAGGAATGGTTATGGTTTATTTTTTATGAGTAAGTCAATTCCGGTTTAAGATTTTTCCCCTCAATCTTTTTTAGTCAAAAAATGGCAGACATACGTGCAACTTATTTAGCCCTGGGCGATTCCTATACCATTGGCGAGCTGGTACCCCAGCAAGATTCCTTTCCTCATCAACTGAAGGCATTGCTGCAAGCGGGCGGAGTCGTTTTAACGGATCTGAAGATCGTGGCAACCACCGGATGGACTACAGACGAACTGCAAAAAGCACTGATACAGGAAAATATAAAAACAACATTCGATGTAGTAACCCTTTTAATCGGTGTAAATAACCAGTATAGAAACTATGCTCAGGATGTTTATGCCAAAGAGTTTTCGGCTCTTCTGCAATCGGCTATACAATTTGCCGGTGGAGATAAGAGCCGGGTTTTTGTAATTTCCATTCCCGATTGGGGGGTAACACCATTTGCCCGAAACGAAAATAAGGATCCCGAAAAAATTGCGTTGGAGATAGATGCTTTTAATTTGATAAACAGGCAGATTACAGAACAGGCAGGGGTGCATTATACGGACATTACGCCTGCTTCGAAACGGGCCGGGACCGAGCCTGAATTGCTTGCTTCGGATGCGCTTCATCCAAGTGGTAAAATGTATCAGGAATGGGCAGAAGCCCTTTATCCAAAAGTACAGGCCGTTTTAAAGCAACACTCAGATTAGTTGCGGTACTTTATCTGTACATATTAGCTGTTATGTGGCTATAATCCTTGATGAGTGTTTCCAAAAAAAGTAATTCGTTCATACCCGAAGGAATCCGGATGCTTAAATGCTGGGTAATTCGCGAGGTTGTTTGATAAATAAGTTCCGGATTTCTGGTTTTGTAGAAAGCTGAAAGCACTTCATGAATTAATTCGATATCTTTATCATTTAAATGAGCAGCCTGGTCAAAAACAGGTATATATTCTTCATCAACCGGCTTAAAAGCAAGGTGTTCTATTCTGGTTGGTGGAACTGTTTTAATGAGTGTGGTACCGGCAACGATGTCGCCGATGCGTTGTTTGTTTTCGGTTACCGCCACACAAACCAGTGCGCCCAGCCAGGAGGTTAACGTAAAATCTACGGTCCTGAAAATCCACCGGATCAGGTATTGCCCCAGGCTGGGTTGTGCGCCATTCAGACTGATTACCTTGATTTTCATCAGGCGCTTGCCAATGCTCTGGCCGTTCATAAAAATTTCGAAGAGCAGATCGTAAAAGATAAAACACAGCCCGTAAATAATCAGTAAGATATAACCGAGTATGGGGGCATCAGCTAAAAGCCCGGAAAAAGAAAAAAACATTAAAAAGACCAGAAATACAAGGATCATGATTCCGAAATCAATGAGCCTGGCTGCCACGCGCTCGCCGAGACCTGCAACGGGATAATCGATGTTTATATGCTGACTTGTGTTTACGCTAATCGTTTCCATGAAACCAAATATAGTATCGATTTTTATTTTTTCTTTATGAATAAATTTTTTCTGTTATTTTAACAGAATATTTGATTTAACTGCTTAGCACTTTATGAGAGAAGCCCTGTTTGTAAAGCAAAATTCGGAAAAATGGACGCGTTATGAGCAGTTGCAAACAGATAGTCCCGACGAGCTGGCCAAACGGTTTATCGAAATAACCAACGATCTGGCCTATGCTAAAACATTCTATCCAAA
>JASLGV010000450.1 GCA_030149995.1 Pedobacter sp. | reverse complement strand
TAACCAGGCAGGAAAAAGATCGCCTCCAACTGGAAAAAAATCGTTTCACAAATGCCGATTTTTTAAATGAAAAAATCCAAAATCGTACCTTAAGGTTTGCCTACCAAAATTTGATCAGAACCAATGACGAACTTGAAAAAGAGGTAAAAATACGCAATCGGGAACTCGCTGATAAGCAAAACCGCCTGCATTATCTGCTCGACGATGCACCCGTGGCCATTGCGGTGATGAATGGCATTGATCTGTACATCGAATCGGCCAATAAAAAAATACTTACCGTTTGGGGAAAAGACGATTCCATTATTGGGCTTCCCTTAAAAGATGCACTGCCAGAGCTGGAAGGACAACCTTTTCTAAGCTTATTAACTGAAGTTTATAATACCGGAAAACCTTATTATGGAAATGAAGTAAAGGCCTTTCTGAAACATGAAGACGAGCTGGAAGAAGTGTACTCAAACTTTGTTTACCATCCCATAAAAGACGAAACTGGCAAAACTGTAAGCATTATGCTTATAGCCAATGTGATTACTGAACAGGTATTGGCCCGAAAAAAAGTAGAAGAAAGTGAATACAGATTAAAGAGCATGGTTATGTCTTCTCCGGTTGGGATGACCGTTTTAAAAGGCAGGTCGCTCCTGGTTGAAATTGCCAATCACCATATCTTAAAAATATGGGCAAGAACAGCTGAACAGGTAATGGGTAAACAACTTACGGATATTTTTCCGGAGCTTACAGAACAACCTTTTTTACAATTTCTGGCCGATGTCTTTGAAACCGGAAAATCTATTTCTTATCCTGAAATGCAGGTTCGTATTTCTGTTGAACAGGAATTTAAACAGATCTATGTTGATTTTTCGTACGATCCGCTGTTTGATAGCCATGGGGATGTGGAAGCAATCCTGGTAACCGTAACAGATGTAACAGAGGCTGTTGAATGGCGAAAGCGACTCGAGGTCAATGAAGAAGAGTTGCAGGCATTAAACGAAGAGCTGGCAGCTGTAAATGAGGAAATGACCGTTTCAAATGAAGAGTTGCGCGTAACCAATATTGACCTGGCCAATATACAACAAGACCAGGCAAATCTGATACAGAAGCTGCGGGAAAGCGAAAGCCGGTTCAGGCATATGGTACAAAAGGCACCTGTAGCCATTTGCATTTTAAACCGCCACAACCTGGAGGTCGAAACCATCAACAACATGATGCTCAGCCTACTGGGTAAAGACACCTCCATTATTGGAAAATCATTCCGTACGGCCCTTCCCGAGTTTGAGACACAGCCCTTTTTTAGATTATTGAATGAAGTTTTCACGACCGGAAAAACCTACTATGCAAGTGAAGCACTGGCCCTGATAGAAAGAAATGGCGAACTCATTCCCGGCTATTTCAACTTCATTTACGAACCCATGTTTGATGAGCAAGGCGTATCGACCAATCTGTTTATTGTTGCTATTGATGTTACAGAACAGGTTAATTCCAGAAATAAATTGCAGAAGGCTGAAGAAACATTGCGTTTTGCAGTAGAGGCTGCTAACATAGGCAACTGGTTTATCGACCTTAAAACACAGCATTTTCTGGCTTCGCCGCGTTTAAAAGAACTTTTTGGATACAACAGCCATGAGGATATAACCTTAGAGATGGTTATGTCGCACATTAGTCCGGAACACCGGAAAATGGTTAAAACGGGTATAGACCGGTCCATCCTTCACGGACATACCTACCGCATGGAACACAGCGTTCTGGGTATAAACAATCAAAAAGTACGATGGGTACGTGCACTGGGAAAAATGAGCCGCGATACACTCGGTAACCCCTCGCACTTTTCGGGTGTATTAATGGATATTACCGAAGAACGGGAAGATGAACTACGCAAAAATGATTTCATTGGCATGGTAAGCCATGAACTTAAAACGCCCCTTACTTCTTTAAAAGGCTATGCTCAGCTGCTCAGTGCCAAGGCCCGTAAACAAGGGGATCCTTTCACCATTCAGGCACTTGGTAAGGTAGAATCGCAAATCGATAAAATGAGCAACATGATCAGCAGCTTTCTGAATATTTCAAGACTGGAATCCGGAAAGATTGAACTCGACATGGTTACTTTTGATTTATTACAGCTGTTAAAAGAAACCATCGAAGAAACGCAGCTTATCAGTACTTCTCACCAGATTACGCTGCTAAGCCATAAGAAAATAAATGTATATGCTGATCGTGAAAAAATTGGTTCTGTCATTTCGAATTTACTCAGCAATGCCGTCAAATATGCACCCAAAAGCCCCGAAATAAAAGTAAATATAGAACGACAACATAATATGGCCGTGGTAAGTGTTGCAGATCATGGTATGGGCATTGACGAAAAAGACCTTAAAAAGCTTTTTGAAAGATATTATCGTGTACAAACCAACCATACCCATTCCATCTCCGGATTTGGCATTGGTCTTTATCTGTCCTCCGAAATTATTCAGCGGCATCATGGTAAAATATGGGTCGAAAGCCATATGGGCGAAGGCTCTGTATTTTATTTCAGCCTACCACTGGCAGCAAACACCAATATACAAAACTGAAATACAACTGCCTTTTAAGGCATCCCTTCCTGCTGTATAGTTGACAAACGCATATAAACCCGCCCGGGTTGTTGTTTAAGCGCCGCCTGTACCAAAAAACTGTACTGATTGGCTGTTAAATCAAAGATAGCCTGTAACATTTCGGCCTGCTGTTCTAAATTTTGCAAAATACGCGTACAGCCGATAAAAAAAGCTTGCAATTCTGTTTCTTGCCATTTTATAAAATCACCTGTCCCTATTTTAAACAATATTTTCAAATAGTTTATATGTACCACTTTAAGACCGTCCAGGAGGTTATCTTCTAAAACCGTTTTAACGTACAGCCATATAAGCACAAAGCCAATCTGCATACCATCTGTATGGGTTAAACCGTTTTCTTTTAGAATTTTTGCCAGCAATGCCCGATCGATACAGGATTGTTGTAAGGCACAAATGATATGGGCAAGTGCCCTGTTATTCTTTTCAGGTACAATCTTTTTAAAGATTACCGATAACTCAAGCAGGATTTTATCCATTCAACATTAAAGAAAGGAGATCAAATCCCCTGTTTATTCTGTTCAAATATTTGCGTTGCTGGATGTGTGAGGGAGATAAAAAGAGCGTTAATCCAGGATATCTTTGACAGCGAGATTCAGATAATGTTACAAGGATAGAGAACAAAGTAACTGAACACAAATAAATTACACAGACACATTAAAATCCTTGACAGAAACCTTATTTTCCTTGACGAATTTAATTCATCCTTAAGTGAATTAATTAATCAGACAGGGCTGTTTTATAATTAAATATTTTAAAGCATGCGGTTTTATAAACGAATTGGTAATTTTGCCCTCCACCCTTAAAAAAAAACATAGAATATACGCATGTTTGATATTTGCTGCATAGGACACATAAGCCAGGATAAAGTAGTTACACCACAAAATACCGTACATATGCCAGGCGGAACCGCTTTTTATTTCTCTAAAGCCCTTCAACAATTGCCCCTTAAATACGTATTGGTTACAGCAGTGGCACCAGCGCAAATGGAATATGTAGAAGCGTTAAGACAGGATGGCATTCAGGTATCAGTTTTTCCAAGCCAAAACACGGTTTGTTTTGAAAACATTTATCCGGAAGATTTTAATTACCGTACACAAAATGTGTTGCAGAAAGCAGATCCGTTTCATTTAAAACAGCTCGAACATATACCGGCAAGCATTTATCACATGGGTGCTCTCCTTGCCGACGATATACCTCCAGCACTTATTTCAGCGCTTTCAAACCAAGCCATCGTATCACTCGATGTACAGGGTTATTTACGTAAAGTAGAAAATCAGCATGTACTGGCTACAGACTGGCCCGAAAAAAAAGATGTTTTAAAGCATGTTCATATTTTAAAAACAAACGAAGAAGAGGCCAGAACATTAACTGGTTCGGAGGATATACAGGAAGCAGCACGCATAATGGCAAGCTGGGGCGTAAAGGAAGTTGTGATGACCATGGGAAGTATGGGCTCTTTGATATATGCTGAAGGTACTTTTTACGAAGTGCCAGCCTATGCTCCTGCCCATCTTACCGACGCCACAGGTTGTGGCGATACGTATATGGCTGGTTATCTTTCTCAACGGGTTAAAGGTATTTCTTACCTCGATGCAGGTAAGTTTGCAGCTGCCATGGCCAGCCTGAAGATCGAAACTTCGGGGCCTTTCTATGGTTCTTCGGCACAGGTTGAAACCAGGATTATGGTCGGTTAAGCCAGTTCTCCGGACCATTTACACAGTACCCGGCATTTCATAAAACCTTTTTTTTGATTGTGTTGTTGTTTAAACAGTGCTTGATAAGTACGCCATTTACACGCAAAATTATACCTTATGAAAAAGTCAGATGCAGCCAAAAATCCATCCTCAAAGTATCCGGTTCCACCTTTTCCAAAGCAACAGCAACAACCGCCCGGAACCGAAAAAAAGCTAAATCCACTGGCCGATCACGGTGAAGATTCGTATAAAGGCTCGGGTAAGCTCGAAGGAAAAAAAGCCATTATAACTGGCGGCGATTCTGGTATTGGAAAAGCAATTGCCATTGCCTTTGCCCGCGAAGGTGCTGATGTACTGATTAGCTACCTGAGTGATGCAGAAACAGCCGATGCAGAAGATACAGCACGCTATGTAAAAGAAGCAGGTAAAAAAGCCATACTCGTAAAAGGCGATCTGCGGAGTGAAAAGCACTGCATCAGGGTCATCGAAAAAGCGGTGGCTTCTTTTGGCCAGATTGATATACTGGTTAACAATGCAGCTTTCCAAATGGGGCGCAAAACCTTAAGCGATATTCCTTCTGATGAATGGATCAAAACCTTCGATACCAATATCCATCCGATGTTTTACCTGAGTAAAGCTGCCAAACCTTATATGAAACCAGGTAGCAGCATCATCAATACAACCTCCGTTAATGCCTATTCGCCCAGCCCGGTTCTTTTACCTTATGCAGCAACCAAAGGTGCCATACAAAACTTCACCAGTAACCTAAGCCAGATTTTATTAGAAGCCGGAAAGGGCATCCGCGTTAATGCCGTTGCGCCTGGGCCGATCTGGACACCCCTCATCCCATCTACCATGCCCGATGCAGAAAATTTTGGTAAAGATACGCCTATGGGCAGACCCGGACAACCGGTAGAAGTTGCACCGGCTTACGTTTTTCTTGCCTCCGATCAGGCCAGTTATATTTCGGGCGCAACCTTACCTGTTACCGGCGGACGAATAACCATTTAATCACCAGTTTAAATTTAAAAACCTATGAAAAATCAAAGCAATCCAAAAGAGCATAAAAAACAAAACAGCGGTACCGCTAAAGAGAAAGCCACTTTTGACCAGAATGGAAAAGGAAGTGCTCCAAAATACGGGCAGGCAGGAAGTACCCCGAACGAATCGGCAGACGATAAAGGTCCGGGAACAACCAATAAAAACCGCAACCAGTAAAACCTACCAGCCGGACTTCCTTATTTAGTCCGGCTGTTTAGGATTC
>JASLGV010000437.1 GCA_030149995.1 Pedobacter sp. | reverse complement strand
CATTGCAAGAGCTCAGGAGCAGGTAAAATAAGAATCATTAACTAAAAAATATTAAAGGACAATCTGTAAAGGTTGTCCTTTTTTGTTGTGCAGATATTTCAAATCTTCTGCAAGGCAGCCATATAAAAAGAGGCTACCGTTGTTCACAATAACCTCTTTGCCTGAATATTTAAAATTTTATGCTACTTATTAAACGTTGTCATCGTTTGGGCAGGGCCAATGGTTACGTAACTTTTAATCAGTTCGGTACTTCTATCAATTAAAGCCGGCAACTCCGGTTGTTCATCTTTATCAAACAAACCCAGCACAAAATCTATCTGGCGTCCTTTCGGATAATCATTACCAATACCAAAACGCAGACGTGCATAATTCTGACCACCACAAACTTCTTCTATACTCTTTAAACCATTATGACCTGCGCTGCTGCCCTGAAGTTTGAGGCGTAATTTACCCAACGGAAGTGCGAGATCATCTACAATAACCAATACATTTTCGGGGGCAATCTTAAGCTCTTTCATCCAGTAATTAACGGCTTTACCACTTAGATTCATGAAAGTAGTTGGCTTAATTACATGCAATTTCCTGCCTTTAAAACTCACTTCTGCATAATAAGCCAGACGTAAATTTTCAAAGCTTCCGTTTAGGCCTTCAACAAGCGCATCAGCAATATCAAAGCCTATATTATGTCTGGTGTGTGCGTATTCGGCACCAATATTCCCAAGACCAACAATCAGGTATTTCATTTTGTAAAGGTAAAAGCTAAAAGGACAAAGCACAAAGAAGAAAGATAAGTTTTCTAATGGCTTGCCCAGTACATTTTTGTTAACAAGTGATTAAAAAAAAAGCGACACAAAATATGTGTCGCTTTTCCTGTAGATCAGGGCTTTTAAAGCCTGATTATTTTCTACCTTTAGCAGCTTCAGTTTCTGCTTGTTTTAATGCTCTTGACATTGCAACAGAAACGATTGTATCTTCAGGCGTATTGGTAATTACATAGTTTTCGCCTTTTAAGTCGCGAACACGGAATAAGTTACCTACTTCTAATTTCTCTAAGCTTACTTCAACGTTCTGAGGCATGTTTGCAGGTAAAGCTTTTACACGTAATTTACGTAATTTCTGTACCAGTTTACCCCCCATTTTAACACCTGGAGAAGTTCCTGTTAATTTAACCGGAATTTCCATAACGATTTCTTTATCGTCGAATAACTGAAGAAAATCGATGTGTAATAATACGTCTGTAAGTGGGTGGAACTGTGTATCTTTTACGATGGCTTTAGTTTTTTGACCATTCAAATCAAGTTCTACAAAGTTTACTTCCGGCGTATAAATAACATCTCTTAAATCAGCAATAACAACAGCGAAATGTTGTTGTTCTTTGCCACCGTACAATACCGCCGGAACTTTACCTTCGTAACGAAGTTCCTTGGCATCGCGTTTCCCTACGTTCTCTCTTGGAGAACCGCTAATTGCGATTGTTTTCATTTTATTTATTTTTATTTATTAAAATCAATGTATCAGATAAAAAAATCTTTATCCTTTACGTTTAATTAAACTTTAAAAAGCTCGCTAATCGAGCCATGCTCATTTACATTTGTAATGGCACGGGCAAATAATTCGGCCGTGCTGAGCACTTTTATTTTATCACTCTGCTGTTTCAACGGAATGGTATCTGTAACAATCAGTTCAGAAAGCACAGAGTTTTCTACCGTTTCAATGGCTTTGCCAGATAAAACAGCATGTGTACAAACCGCTCTTACGCTGGCAGCACCATTTTCCATAATTAAGGCAGCTGCTTTTGACAACGTACCGGCAGTATCGCAAATATCGTCAATTAACACAATATCCTGTCCGGTTACATCTCCAATAATTGACATTGATTCAATTTCATTGGCACGTTTACGGCGTTTATCGCAAATAACAACCTCTGCATTGAAAAACTTTGCAAAAGTACGGGCGCGGTACGAACCACCCATATCCGGCGATGCAATGGTCAGGTTTTTAAGTCCCAAACTTTTAATATAAGGCACAAAAATAACCGATCCATCCAGGTGATCTACCGGGATATCAAAAAATCCCTGAATCTGTGCAGCATGCAAATCCATGGTCATAATCCGGTGAATACCGGCTGATTTTAAAAGATTTGCAACCAATTTCGCTCCAATTGCCACCCTTGGTTTATCTTTCCTGTCCTGACGGGCAAGGCCGTAATAAGGAACAACAGCCGTTATGTAATGTGCCGATGCTCTTTTCGCAGCATCAACCATTAATAACAATTCTATTAAATTATCGCTGGGCTGGCAGGTTGATTGAATTAAGAAAACATCACACCCCCTGATCGATTCGTCAAAAGAGGGCTGAAACTCTCCATCACTAAATTTATGAATTGAAACTTCACCAAGAGGCTTGCCGTAACTTTCAGCAATTTTAAGTGATAATTCTTTTGAACCTGTTCCGGAAAATAATTTTACCGGATTAAACTGCAAAGGCATGATGCGTGGTAGTTTGCCGTTAAAAAAAATCGGATCATGTATTTAAATTACACGATCCGATGTTGAACTTTTGTTGTCCGACCTGGATTCGAACCAAGACAAACGGTACCAAAAACCGTTGTACTACCCTTATACTATCGGACAATCTTTCAATTTTTTGTAGAGGATTAACCCCTGAAAGCGATGCAAAGATAAGAAGCACTTTTACATTATGCAAGCCTGTTCAACTTTTTTTTTCAAAAAAAAGCTAATTCACTAATAATCAAAAAGTTTTTTTTCATTAAATATTTATCACCTGTGCAACGTTTCATTTTTTTATCCGACTATCTACTCTAAAGAAACCTTTACAATCATAACTAAACTATGAATTATTCTAAAATTAACAACCTGGCTGGCTGGTGCTGCTTTGCTATTGCCTGCATTTGCTACGTGCTAACGCTCGATTCTTCTGTGAGTTTTTGGGATTGCGGCGAATTTATTGCCTCCGCCTATCGAATGGAAGTTGTACATCAACCCGGAGCTCCTCTCGTTTCAATGATACAACGCCTCTTTTCTGTTTTAGCCATGGGCAACCGCGCAGAAATTGCCTATTTTATGAATTTATCATCTGCCGTAGCCAGTGCATTGACTGTTTTATTTTTATTCTGGACAATTACCGCCCTGGTAAAAAAAACACTCGTGAAGGCCGGAGAAGAAATTTCAGCTTCGAAATTAACCAGCATTATCGGTGCCGGTGTTGTTGGAGCGCTCGCCTTTGCATTTTCAGACAGCTTCTGGTTCTCTGCTGTCGAAGCCGAAGTATACGCCATGTCTTCTTTATGTACAGCAGTTGCCATCTGGGCTATTTTAAAATGGGAAGCACAGGCAAACGAACCCAAATCAGACCGCTGGTTACTACTGGTTGCCTATGTAATTGGCCTGTCTATTGGCGTACACCTGCTTAATCTGTTAACCATACCTGCTATAATTTTTGTCTATTATTTTAAAACATCAGCAGAAATCAATTGGAAAAAAACAATCCAGGTCTTTTTAATTT
>JASLGV010000435.1 GCA_030149995.1 Pedobacter sp. | reverse complement strand
TTTATTCGTGCCTTTCCGCCGATTCTGAATGAAGGGATCAACAATTTTTATTTTGCCGGTGCAACGGCCACAGAAGTACTTTACGCCGGTGGAAAAATAAGAACTGCAAATGAACTGGCCGCCCTTCAGATAGAAGTGAATAAGATCCGGGCAAAGCAATCAAAAGATTCGGTCTTGCTGCAAACAGAAAACAAGTACTGGACCCTGCTTAAATTACAGGAACAGCAAAAAACCCTCGAAGTAAGTGAGAAATACCTTGATGGTGTTTTAAAACAGCAGGCAGATCTGCTCGCAGCTGGCCTTATTGCCCGCAACGACCTGCTCAAGGTAAAAGTACAGCAAAGCAAATTAAAGCTCGATAAAAGTAAGTTAAACAATGGACGTAAAATAGCCATTCTCGATTTCTGTTTTTACCTTGGCTTACCCTTCGACTCACTTCTTACCGTGCAGGATCGGATCGACACCAGCAAAACACCGGTCATTCCATTTAGCAATCCTGAGTTAAGCCTGACCGGAAACCACGATTATCAGTTGCTTAAAAAATCATTGGAAAGCGAAAAACTTCAAACCCGGCTCGAGCGTGCCAATTATTTACCATCGGTATCCATAGGCTTCAGTGCCGGACAACTGGGGAGCTTTAACAAACCCATCGGACATACCTTTATGCCTGTTGGTTTTGGACTCATAAACATCCCCATTTCAGATTGGTGGGGTGCCGGTAAACAAAAGCTAAAAAAACGCAGCATATCCGAAAAAATAGCCGCCAATCGATTTTCTGATGGAGAAGATCAATTAAAAGTAGCCATACTCAAAGCCTGGTACGACCTGCAGGATGCACAAAAACAAATCCGCTATGCAAAAGAAAATGAAGTACAGGCAGCAGAAAACCTGAAGGTAACACGCGATAATTATGCAAGCGGGCTCAGCAGCATTTCAGATCTGCTCGAAGCACAGGCACAGGTACAACAGGCCCAGGGAGAACAGGTAAGTGCTTACGGTAACTTTTACAATAAAACAGCACAGTACCGCGCCGTAACCGGCCAGCTCAATGAGTAAGTACCTTAGTCATTCAAGATAATTTCTTTCAGCTGGGTATATAAATTATACTGATTAAAATATCTTTTCTTATTGTTGTCGCTTCCTGGTTGTGGTGGTTTTGTTTTGAGGATATCTTTCAGCTGGTTGATAACCTCCGGGCTATCCAGGTCTATGGTTTTAAAATAGGCCTCATTGTAAACCGCTGCAATGTTGGGTGCGCCGTTGTAAATGGGAACCGTATTACATAAGGCACAATCAAAAAACTTCTCTGTTATGTAATTTCTTTCATTGCAGTTTTCAAGCGCAATGGAATATTCGTAAGGCAACAGACCGGTATGTTTATATTTCAGTTCTCCTTTAAAACGATCGTCGCGAAGCGTTAAACCTCTCCCAAAAATATCAATATCCAGGTCGGAGCTTAAAATACGGCGCAACAAACGGAGCCGCTTTCCATAATTGCCAGCTTCAAAAGCAAGAGAAGACAAGATAATAGACACCTTCCGCTGCTTTTCAACAGATTCCGAATCTTTATAGAAGGATCTATCAACCTGGTCGTGATAAAACAAAAAAGAAGGGCGTTCAATAACAGTTCCTCCCAAATGGATTTGAAAGGAGGATTCAAACAACTGCCGGTCGTGGATGATGATGTAATCGCTCCCGGTTAAATAAGGATTGTTCCTGTTTACACTACTCCAGCTAGGCTCCTGCATTACCGTAATTATTTTAGCGTCTCTGCGCAGCGTTTCGTTCGCCCGGTTAAAGAGAACCGCATAATCATAATCCTCACCCGTGGTAAAGGCCAGTTCCTCGTCGTATACATCGTAATTGGCAATAAACCGCTTCAATAGCTGAACCGGGCGATCGTAATCTGAAAAGAATTTGATTTTTTTCATATTTATTTTTTCGTGTTAGAAGGTTAATGGGGCAATTGCACACAATATTAGCTACATCAGTATATGATTAAAACAACCACAGGCGTTGTACAATAACTAAGTTAAATACACCCTTTCGTATTTAATGCAACCCCATGCATTTTGGGACATTTGACCCTGTTACAAAACTTCCCGAACCGGTAATTTTAAATTGCCAATTAAGTGCAACACCACAACACTTGCTGGCCAGTTATTAATCAATTATTTACACCTAAAAGATCTAAATCAATGGAAAATCAAGATCCCTTAATTTCATGCATCTGTGTAACCAGCAAGCGTCCGCTGCTCTTACAAAGAGCCATTGCCTGTTTCGAAAGGCAAACGTATCGCAACAGAGAACTGGTTATTTCCTTCCCCAAATCAGACCAGGAAACCCGCGATTTATTACTTAAAATTTCCTTATTTTCAGACATTAGTTTACTGGTTATGGAACGCCCTGACGAAGAAAACCTCGGCTCAGCCCGTAACCGGGCCATTGAACAGGCAAATGGCACATATATCTGCGTATGGGATGATGACGACTGGTATCACAACAAAAGAATTGAATATCAGTATGAAGCCATTAAAGGCAGCATTTTTAGGGCCAGTGTAATTCAAAGCATCTTATTATGCGATTTCCAGAATAAAGAAACTTTCTTTTCGCCCTGCAGAATGTGGGAAGGTACTCTACTCTGTGAAAAAGAAATCCTACAGAGCCAGTTGTATCTGGAGCAGGAACGTGGTGAAGATACAGCGGTTGTTTTCAACCTCCATCTTAAAAATATACTCTTCAATTTAGTTGGGGCACCTTTTATGTACATATACATCTATCATGGCAACAATACCTGGGGCGAAAACCATTTCAATTCTTATTTTCTACAGGCAGTAGCTATGGACGAAAAAATTAACCAGCAGGTAGAAGAACTCACAAGCCTGGAATACTACATACTATAATCAGGTACATCATTTTCAAAGAGATAAATCCCGGTCTGTTTATAGATCGGGATAGATAAGACTACCTTTCTTCCAGGTTTTAAAATTAGGTAAAATTTAAACAGGTCTTCAGCACAGAAAAGGTATTACCCTCTCTTTCTTGCGGCCCAAATCGGCGAATGAAGTCCGTCCCGGTAAAAATCCAGGAAATAAGTATCGTCCTGTATAATTTCCGTTCCGTACATTTTCCGGATGACACTAAAAATACTCTGATCGTGCCGGTGATCGATAAACTGTGGATATTGAATAAGGGCATTTCCCTCATCCGTAAAAAGCGCAGGTTTATCGCGTAAGGTTTCCAGCCAGCGGTCTACGATAAAGGCGGTATGTTCGCATTTTTCCAGAATAAGCACGGTAGCCATCAATTGATCGGAGGCCACAATATCAGGCGTAACGTTAAAATAATCAAACACTTCTCTTTTTGTATACTCAATTTCTTTGTGGGGCAACTCAAAGGCCAGCGATCCCGTTTCGGAATCTTTTACCTGTGCAATGTACTGCCTGAAACGGCTGCTTCCTTTCGGATTAATTTCACAGCCCGCATCACAATAAACCAGCACATCCCCGTCATTTAACACACTCAGGGTACGGGCAACCAGGTAAGGTTTCCAGATCCAGTAGCCACCACCCCTTGGCTGGCTCAAAATCGAACTGAAATTCAGTTTAAACAAGGGGTCCAGGTCTTTGGGTTCAAAAACCCGTACATCATTAAAAAAACCAGATGCCTGTGCCATCTGCTTTAAAAACTGGCGTTGATTCTGGTAACGCTCATCGCCATAGGTAATCATATAAGTTTTCATATAAGATAAATTTTAGCCATCACCGGTGTATTCCGGTCATATTTCATATTCAGAAATCCCAAGTACAACTTCCAGGTTTTCCGGTATAGACAAGGTTCGTTTTTCATTAAAAAGCAACTGGTAAAGACTGGTCAAACGGCCGTTCCCTTCAATAATCGTAAAAGGTCCTTCAGTACTTTTCGCCAGCAGGCTAATCCCCGATAACGATACATCCCTGCCTTGCCTGAAAGCTTCGGCAATGGCCGTAATCCGCGGATTCAATTCGGGAAAAGCATGGGTAATATAAGCGGCATAAGGAATCCGGTAGGTATTATTCGTAATCCGGGCAAGATCAGGTACAAACAGATTTTTAAGTAAACCAAAGGTATTTTTATCTGTTTTAAGTGTACAGAGATACCA
Source organism: Pedobacter sp. (assembly GCA_030149995.1). Taxonomy (GTDB): domain Bacteria; phylum Bacteroidota; class Bacteroidia; order Sphingobacteriales; family Sphingobacteriaceae; genus Pedobacter. The sequence continues at coordinate 3,473 of JASLGV010000435.1, read as the reverse complement.
TATCGTATCCTCCGGTACACAATCCATCAAAGAAAAATGACGCTGTTTAAGTACTGAGTAAGTAGCTTTTTTCTGAACATCCAGATCGTCCGATTCCAGGGATGTCAAACGCTCGTTTAGCGTGCCCTCATCCCCATCGGCAGCAAAATCTACATACGCTTCGCCAATGGCCCAGCGACGCAGCATTTCCCGGGCAGTGATCTCTTTAAGCAATTCCATATCGTTCATTTTAAGTTTTCATCAAACCCAATTAATAAAAAGCTGCTCCCTTTAAACGTCCTGAAGAATTATGGGACATTTGACCCTGTTTTATAGAAAAGCTTATGAAGAAATTTGTAAACAAAACAAGAAGATATGAAAAGGGTCTGGTATGCTTATTTAGGAGGTAATCATTTTGAAGCCTCCAGTTATGTTAAAATCACAACCCGCCATGGTTGCCTCTGCGGCACACAAATCTGTGCCATTTACCTGCCCGATCATGGTTTTCGGCCTGAAGAACCGTTTTCTAAAAACATGCAGCAGTACATTAGCGATGCATTGGTTACCCAGATGATCCAACCCGAAGATCCTTATCAGGCTAAAAAATATGTATATCTAAGACATTAGAAAGCAATCACATACACTTCATTTTGGGACATTTGACCCTATTCCTGTGCCCTTCCATTCTCTAACTTTAAACTACATTAAAGGGGGCAACCGAAAACCCTGCAACAGAGTAGGCAACAGACTAATTTTTTGGTGTTTTTCATGGCAAAAGCACCCTGAATTATGGAAGATAAATCCAACAAAAAATACTGGTATGCACACATACACGGCAATCCATTTGATGCATCCAGTTATTTCAGGCTCAGCATTCAGCCAGAGTTCAACATCGGCAACCACATTGCAGCCGTTTATGCCAAAGGAAATGAACACCGTCCGGACGATTTTTCAAATAAACTCAAAACCCTCATTGCAGATGCACTCGCTTCGGGTGTATCCCAGCCACACCCTTCGGAACCCACCATTGTGATTATGAAACCCTAACAATCAAAATCCTGCAGTTTCAAGGATCTGCAGGATTTGATTGTATCCAACCATCCATAAAAATGATGTCTTATGATTAAACCACTTGTTTCCTGTATCATGCCAACGGCCAACCGCCGGAAATACATCCCCTTTGCCATCAAACATTTTCTGGCACAGGATTACCCGAATGCAGAATTAATTATTGTAGACGATGGAAGCGATTCCTGTGCCGACCTGGTACCGGATGTTGGGAACATCCGGTACCTCTATTCAACACCCATGGGCTCTGTAGGTCTCAAAAGAAATCATGCCTGCGAAGTCGCAAATGGAGAAATTATCCTGCATTGGGATGATGATGACTGGTATGCCCACGATTGGATCAGCCGGCAGGTAGATGCACTTTTAAAAACGGGTGCAGACATGACTGGTCTGAACCGGGTGGTTTTCTTTTCGCCCGCTTTAAATAAAAAATGGATTTATGAAGACCATGATACCGAAAAACCCTGGCTTTGCGGCGCTACCCTCGCCTATCCCAAAAGTTTCTGGCAGCAACACCCTTTTATTGATGTGCATGTAGGCGAAGATTACGATTTTGTCTGGAACACTGGTGCCAGGATCCAGGCGCACGATTACTTCGAAGGTTTTATTGCGCTGCTGCACGATCACAATACAAGTTTAAAACCCATAGAAAACCCCAAACATAAGAAAAATGCCAAAGCCTGGGTAGAACCCCTCCCGCCCGGGCAAACACCAAAAGATGCTTAAATCTTAAGCTATATAAATGCGTTAAAATTAGTTCACTCAGATGTATCAGAACAACCATGAAAACACCCCATGTATCCTGCATCATGCCAACTGCCAACCGGCCCCTGCATGTTCCCCTCGCGGTCGAGTATTTTCTTAACCAGGACTATCGAGATGCCGAACTCATCATTGTAGACGATGGCAAAGAACCTGTGGAAAGATTGTTACCAACACATCACCGCATCCGTTATTTCTACACCGAACCCCTGGGCAGCATTGGTAACAAGCGCAACTTCGCCTGCGAAAAAGCCACCGGAAACATCATTGTGCACTGGGACGATGATGATTATTACGCCCAGGACTGGATCAGCCGGCAGGTACAGGCGCTGGAAAGCTCCGGTGCCGACATCTGCGGACTGGATGAAATCATCTTCTTTTCGCCCTCCCGCAATAAATACTGGTCGTATGCCGGCACAGAAGATGGTAAACCCTGGATGGCGGGTGCCACGATGGCTTACCGGCGCTCTTTTTGGGAAAAACGCCCCTTTAAAGACCTGCAGATTGGCGAAGATTACGATTACATCTGGAATGCCGGTGCCAGTTTATATGCACATGGTTACCGCCAGGGTTTTATCGCCACGCTACATGCCCGCAACACTACGTTAAAACTTTTTGAAAATCCAGGCGATAAAAAACACGCCAATGCCTTTATGGAGGTACAATATGAGGGAAACGCTGAAAACCCCGAAAAGAGTAAGCAAGAACCATCTAAATCCTAAAATATGCCCTGGTATAAATTCATCAACAACAGCTTAGACATTTGTGATCCCGACAGCTATGAACGGCTCGAAAAAGCCCCGGATACAGAAGACGGCATTTACCTAAATGCCATCTTTGCCGACGAAATCCCCGGCGACCCCCTGCACCGGCCCGATCTCGACAGCACCCCCAGTTTATTGTTTTACATCATCCGTGCGCTGGCCAGTGGCAAAGCGCAGCCTGCTTACATTATCCCACCCGTGCCCATAGAAGTACGCATGTCGCCTACCCCAGCAAAGGGAACTAAAAAAAATCAAGATATTGATTATGAGACAAATGACCCTACAAACCAAACACATAACACCTTAACTTAGTACCAGCAAAATGAAGTATGGTTTAAAAAAACTTCATTAAAAATATTTGCAAAACTACGGCCGTAGGGATCCGCAAATAACCGGTAAAATTAAATGGGCGGAATGATCTGCGCAGGCATTTGGTTTCATTTAAAATTGACCAAAGTAAAGGGGAAAGCCGAAAACCCTGAACAGAGTAGGCCTTAAACATTCAAAGTTTTCTGATCCTTTTTGATGTATAAAAGGGTCCTATAATTATGGCAACTCCAAGAGCATGGTATTCTTATGATGGAACAGGTTTAAAAGATCAACCATCAAGTTACTTTTTTTCATCAGTAGCACCCAACTGTACCTCTGGCAATAACTTATGTGCTGTTTACGCGTATTATGGTGGTGATTATCCCGCCGCTATTACAGCACATTTAATAACTTATATTGGCAACGGGCTATCCAGCCATCTACCAGAGCCAACAGACGTTGGCGCTAAAAAATATGTATATCTGAAAAATTAACCCTTGCATATTGCAGGCAGAGGTTCTGCCTGCAATAAATTAAACAATTTACTCCACTAAAGTTTTTACAACTTTTTGATGTATAAAAGTTGTTAAT
>JASLGV010000397.1 GCA_030149995.1 Pedobacter sp. | reverse complement strand
CAATTAACCATTAACTAAACTATGTAAATGAAAAAAATATCTCTACTATTTTTTCTGTGTCTGCTATCGGTGGTAACCGTATATGCGCAGAACAGAACCATTAAAGGAAAGGTTGTATCTGATGAGGATAACCTGCCTTTGCCAGGCGTTTCTGTAAGAGCTGTTGGAACCAATGTAGGCGTACAGACAGAAGCAAGCGGCCATTTTACCATTAGTGTACCTGCAAATTCAAAATCGCTTAGTTTTACTTTTATCGGCTATGTACCTCAAACGGTACAGATCGGCGATCATAAGGAAATCAGCATCCGGTTAAAATCAAGTAATAATAATCTGGATGAGGTGGTGGTTGCAGCCGGCGGGATTTTACGTAAATCGAAAGAACAAGGTTATTCAGCTACCCGTGTAACGTCAGAAGAGCTTACACAAGGAAAATCACCAACCATCGCCGGTGGCCTGGTTGGTAAAGTAGCCGGTTTACAAATCAATGGTATTACCAGCGGTGTTAACCCGAATTACCGGTTGGTGCTGCGGGGTAACCGTTCCTTAACCGGCGATAATACCGCGCTGATTGTGGTAGACAACGTGGTGGTGCCAAGTGCCTTGCTGGGCAACCTGAATCCGGAAGATATTGAAGAAATTCAGGTGCTTAACGGATCGGCAGGGGCAACCTTGTATGGTTCAGAAGCTTCGAACGGCGTATTACTGGTAACCACTAAAAAAGGTAAAGTGGGTAAATCGGTTATTAAAGTTTCAAACACCACTACTTTTGAACAGATCAGTTTCTTCCCTAAACTACAAGATCGTTTTGGGGCGGGTTCAACAGCCGATGCACAGATATATGATCCGGTAGAAAACCAGCAATATGGGCCTGCATTTGACGGATCGATTAAACCGCTGGGTAATCCATTAAGCGATGGCACACAGCAATATGTAACCTATTCGGCCGTGAAAGACCGTAAGGATTTCTGGAAAACAGGTATTAACAACCAAACAGATTTCTCGGTTTCTTCTGGCGATGAAAAATCAACTACTTATGCCGCAGGTCAGTATTTGTATGGAGAAGGTACCACACCCGGCGATAAATTCAACCGGATTTCATTGAGGTTTAACGGTACCCGTAAAATTTCGCCTAAAGTGAACCTGGATTATGCCACCAGCTATGTAGAAAATAACTATGATATTACCAGTGCTACTTCCAATACCTATTCGGCCCTGATCCAGGTACCGGCAAATATTCCCTTACTAAGCTATAAGGATTGGGAGAATGGACCGTTTTCTACTTTAGATGGTTATTATAATCCCTGGTATTTAAATCCGTATTGGGAGGCTGCAAACAATCGTTCGGCTACTAAAAACAGTTACATAACCGGAAAAGTAGAATTGAAATACGCACCATTCGAATGGCTTAACTTTACTTACCGGGCCGGATTATCAAACCGTTATAATTCCAATAAAAACAGCTCTGCACCAGGTGTATTTTCATCTTATTCGCAAAGACTGGGTAAAACGAGTTTTGCGGGTGGTGTTTCTGATTATTCCAACCAGAGTTCTCGCTTTAACAGTGATTTCTTAATAAACATCAAAAAGGATATTGAAGATTTTTCTTTCAATGCCATATTGGGTGCTTCTTTAATTACCAATACTTCTAAAAATGTAAACGTATCTGCCAGCGGACTGGTAATTCCTGGTTTATATAATGTAGGGAACCGTTCGGGCGTACCGGGAGCAGGAGAAAGTAACTACAAAAGCCGTTTATATGGTTTATGGGGAGATGCAACCATTGGGTATAAAAATTACCTGTTTTTGCATTTAACCGGAAGAAATGACTGGACTTCTTTGTTAAGCAAAGAAAACCGCTCATTTTTTTACCCGGCAGCAGATTTATCTTTTGTGGTGAGTGATGCGTTTCCAACAATTAAAGAAAGTAAAATTATTGATTTCTTAAAAGTGAGAGGTGCTGTATCCAAAACCGGTCTGGTAAATATAGGAGCTTATTCTTTAGATCCTATATTTAACTCTGTAGCTGGTTACAGCAATGGTACCTATTTTAGCCAGGATGGTACACTTGTTTCGACCAATGTAAAACCGGAAACCACCAGGGGGTATGAATTTGGAACAGATTTCCGTTTGTTTAAAAACCTGATCGATGCCAGCGTTAATTATTATTTTACCAGCACCAAGGGACAAGCTATTTACGCTGGTATTCCAATCTCTACTGGTTTTAGCAGTTACCTGATTAATACAGGTGAAGTAACCAACAGGGGTTTAGAGGCAACTTTGCATGTTACGCCGGTTCGTACCAACGACTGGAAATTAACTTTAGGCGGTAACTTTACCAGCAATAAAAACTTTTTAAAAGAACTGCATCCAACTTTAAAAACCATTTCCATCAATGGAAGCAGTGTGATTTATGCAGTAGAAGGTCAGCAAATCAACTCCATTATCGTAACCGATTATAAAAGAGACGATCAGGGTCGTGTAATTGTAGATCGTAATACCGGTTATCCAAGCCAGGCTGCAACCACTAAGAATTTGGGAAATACCACCCCTAAATATCGTTTAGGACTTGATTTATTGGTAAGCTGGAAAGATTTTACGCTAACCAGTTTATTTGAGTACAGAGGTGGTTATAAAGTAGCTTCTATTACGCTGGGTAATAACCTCGACTTTGCTGGTGCATCTGCACGCAGTGCTTATTACAACCGTGAAAGATTTGTATTCCCGAATTCTTCTTACCTGGATCCGGTATCAGGGCAATATGTAGAGAACACCAATATTACCATATCTGATGGCGGATCCGGTTTCTGGACCAGCGGTGCACCCAACAGAAGCATTTCAAGCAACTATGTATACTCTGGAAATTACTGGAAATGGAGAGAAGTATCCTTAGCTTATAAATTACCGAAAAATCTGGTTAGCAAATGGAAAGCCATAAAAGGTGCTACAGTAAGCGTACAAGGGCGTAACCTGTTTTTATGGGCCCCTGCTTCGAACGAATATACAGATCCTGATTACAGCGCTAATGATAATAATGCAGTTGGTGTATCAACCTTGGCACAAACACCTCCAACCAGATATTATGGGGCAACGCTTTCCGTAACGTTTTAAATAAAAAGATGATGAAAAGATACTTAAAACTGACAAGTTTGATGGCCATCATTATTTCCTTTGCAGGATGTAAAAAAGGCCTCGATATAAATAAAAACCCGAATGATGCGACCGG